>JAJZIP010000312.1 GCA_021810525.1 Actinomycetes bacterium
CGTGGAAATTGACTAATCACACGACAATTGAGAATGCAGAACTTGGCAACCCAACAGACACTCGATCTCCGAGGGAGAACCGATCTTCGCCAGATACCGAAGCTGCCAGATCGAGATCTCCCAGTCTTACCGTGAGATTCATATGGTTGCCTACAAATTCAGCTCCGACTATTCGCGCCTCGAAGACGTTTGGTCCGAATATTTCACCTTCGCCATTCGAGAAGACGTGAACGTTTTCTGGCCGTACCGAAAGCATCCTTTCCCCGGTTTCTGGCAGCTCATCAGTCGGCCTGCTACTAACAGAAATAGTCCCCAGCTCTGTCTCGCATCTCACCTGTCCACCGTCAGTGTACAGTCTCTTTATAGGGATTAGATTGACTCGGCCGGTAACTCGAGCCCCAATCGAAGTTCTAGGATTGAAGTACAATTGCCTAGGTGTTCCAGACTCAACAATCTTCCCACCCATCACAACCGTCAGCACATCTGACATTGATAGGGCCTCTGACTGATCGTGTGTCACATAAATAGTTGTGATACCGACCTCACGCTGAACTCGCCTAAGCTCGACGCGCATTTCTGAGCGCCTTTCGGCATCCAGATTCGACAGCGGCTCGTCAAGCAAAAGCAGCCGAGGATTGGAAAGCAAGGCTCGGGCAAGAGCTAGCCTTTGCTGCTGCCCGCCGCTCAGCTCTGAAGGCGACCTTGAAGACATTGATGCTAGACCGAAACGTTCAAGCATCTCTTCAGCCAGCTCATGGCTCTTGTGCTTGTCGACCTTGTCTCTACCAAACCGAAGTCCAAACACGGCATTTTCTATCACGGACATATGCGGCCAGATCGCATAGGATTGGAACACCATCCCAATCGGTCTGCGATCCGTGCTTACATGCACTCCAGTGACGCCACTGTACACAACTTGCCGATCAATCCTGATCTCGCCTTGCTCCGCCATTTCAAGACCAGCAATGCAGCGCAAAAGTGTGGACTTCCCGCAGCCACTTGGCCCCACCAGGGTGAAAAACTGTCCCTCTTCGACACTAAAAGATATATCGCGAAGTGCGCATACTTCTTCACGTCCACGGACTCCAATGCGAAAGGTCTTAGCGAGTTCCCGTACTTCCACAAGAGCCGGCCTGGCACTCTCAGAAGACTCGATACTGAAAGATTCCGTCTTGGCCCTATCACCTGTCAAAGCCTGGCCTGAACCTCGGAAAAATCGATTCGCCATGAACCCCCCAAAAGTCGACTTATGCACAACTGAAACAATGTCACTTCTGCTTCCAATTCTGCTAGTTCGCAAAAGCAGCGCACTTCTAGACCCGCAAGATCAAGATCTCAGATTCGCATTACCCATTTTCAACGATCTTCAAATCGCTCTGCCAAGTCTTCTCTTCGCTGGTTAGGCTCGAGCCAAACGGTATCTTGACAGAGCTGGGCAATTTTCCACTCAGAGCCGTAAAGTAGCCGGGATTCGGATTTACCAACTTTGCGCCCTGCGTACTCATCACAAAGTCAAGGAAAAGCATGGCGGCATATGGATCAGGAGCGTTTTTCAATAGAGAATAAGAAAACGTGACTACAAATTGCGGAGAAAGTGGCGCGAACGCTACCGGAGCTCCAGCTGACTTATGCTGCAGATAGTAGGACTCGTAAACGTTCGGAGTCAAGGCGTACTGTCCATCGGCAACCAGGTTCGAAATCTCGTCGGCGCTTCCAGATACAAAATGTATATTCTGGCCACCAAGCTTTTTGAAGTAAGCCGATGCGCCGCTCGTTTCAGCCGCGGCACCCTCACCTGCAAATAAAGTCGAAGTGAAACTCGTTGGCATGACCATCTTGTTTTTGAGAATCGGGTTGAGAAGATCAGACCACGACTTCACGGTAAACCCTTTTGGCAGCAGTGAGGTGTTCCACATGACACCAAATTGGTAGTACACGGGATTCGCTGCAAGGATGTCTCCAGATGAATCTTGCTGCAAAGTACGCTTCGCCAAATCTTTGGAAAATGGTGAAGTAAATGGCTGCACATAGTTTCCACCTACGAGCTGCTGGGCAGAAAAGTTGTCAAGCTGAATCACATCAACTGGATTCTTACCAGCTGCATATGCAGTCTTTAGCTTGGTCAACGAGACATTCGGGTTTCCGTAGAAGGGGTTGACCTTGATGAATGGATACTTCTTTTGAAATGCCGCTATCAGATTCTTCGAATCAGCTTGAATAGCATCGACATACCAATAGTCAAGTTGACCCTCCTTCTTCGCACCAGCAACAAGGAGACTCTGCCGATCAGCTCCAGTATACGTGGCAATTTGCGCCTCTGTGAGAGTCTTGCTACTTGACGATCCCGCAGAGGTCGAACTCGCCGAAGATGCAGCCGTTGACGAACCGCAAGCCGCAGCAAACATGGCCGCAACCGAAAGACCTGCAAAGATCTTGAACTTCCTTGGAACTAAATTTCCGGATTTCATTGCTTTCTATCCCCCCTGGTAAATTCTTTCTACTTAAGCTGGCATCTTGATGTGGACAAATGATGCCGCCCTGGCTCCATACCAATTACTGAATCAACCTCACCTACAAGCTTGAGAAAATTACATTAATATCTTTAGAGTCGTGCGAGTAGTCTTTCCTCCCCCTCTTGGTAATTGCGCCCACAAAACCCCCCGGCCCGGGACATATTCTCTCGCAGTTCCCCTTAAAACGAGCCCCCACAACTACCCAACATTAAGAAGAACCAAAAATGCCTTCAGAATCCGCAAGTCGTAAACAAAATATATCTTACGTCCAGCCCTCTAAATGACTTTTTATGGTCCTTTTTTCGCCCCAAGGCCTAACTAAAATTGCCGCCATCACATCGACACCGACGGAAGTGGCAAAGATGGTTTCGATGAACAACTGACCCGAATATGATCACTGTTAGCTATCACCAGAATTTCTCTTGATAACTCCGATGGAAGTGTGCGCCAACTCATACTT
>JAJZIP010000055.1 GCA_021810525.1 Actinomycetes bacterium
GGCTCCCGGCCTCGGGAAAAGCGGCAAAAAATGATCTCACGGATCCGAAGTAGAAATCAGTCACGACGTTCTGAGAATCCCGCCAATACCAGCTTGGCGACACTCTGACTATTCGAGCCGCGTTCTTCCCGGTTTGAGAGATGAAGCCGTTAACGGTCCGAGAGGCCAGATCGCCACCAAGAAGAACCAGCACATCGGGCCGAACAAGATCCCTTATCTTCTCCGAACGAAGAAATGCCTCGAAGCTGCCAAGCGAACAGCCTGATGAATTGCGAAATCCTGAGGTGGGACCGGCTATTACCGGCCACCCCAGCTGGCAGCACTTGGCCAACTCCTCCGCGCCAAAACTCCTGTCTGATTCGCCAGCGACAACTAGGACGCGCCCGGCCTGAGAAAGCTCTTCGGACAGCTTCGCAGCGCCATCGCAATGCAACTTGTACCAGGGTTCCCTCGCTCTTCGGTAGTCCAGTACGGTCGGATCTTCCTCTATCAGCGGTTCCCTGAATGCCAGATTCAGATGAACCGGACCCTTTCTGGTCGGATTGGAAACGGCTTCGTGAAATGCCCTGGATGCCAGCGCGCGCCAGCGAGTCCTGTTCCCGCCGTCAGGAACCGACGGCGAGGCGCGAAAAAGAACCACGTCCGAGAAGAGCTCCTCCTGCTCCATCGTCTGGGCAGCCCCAAACTTGTGAGCTTCCAATGGCCGATCGGCAGTAAGCACGATCATTGGAACCCCTGAATGGAAAGCCTCGGTAACGCTCGGCCTCAAATTTGCTGCGGCCGTTCCTGAAGTGGTGAGCACCACCGTTGGTACTCCACTGACCTTCGAGAGTCCCAGGGCATAGAAACCCGCTGAACGCTCGTCTAAGACGATATGGCTATCTATGATCCTGCTCTCCCCCAGAGCAACAGCCATCGGACCAGATCTTGAACCAGGCGCAATGACAGCGTCGGTAACGCCAATCAACTCCCACTCACTGACTAAGCTAAGTGCAAATCCAAGATTCATTGACTCTCTTCCTTCCGGAATGTCTAAGGCGAGCCTAAATGCATTTCGAGACAAGCCAACCAGGTATTGACGGCGCTCATAAATTGAAAATTGCTACGTTCGAGGCCACTCACACCACTCTTGCCTACACGCGGTATACCAGAACAGGCTCTGATCCCGGCGAACGGGTTGTCCTTCTGCACGGCTTCACTCAGAATGCATCCAGCTTTCGCAATATCGCCTGTAGGCTCGCGCTTGGACATGGTTACGAAGTGATCGCCGTCGATCTTCCCTGCCACCGCGAATCATCCAAGGTGGAAGCTGATCTCGAGCAAGCGGCGGAGATGCTTCTCGTCTTTGGAGCACAATCGATCTGGGTGGGCTACTCGTTAGGTGCCCGTCATCTTTTGACTCTCTGCCTCAGCGACCCCGAGAACAGCTGGAGGGCGGTATTTTCCGGAGTTAACCCTGGAATTCGCGATGAAGACGAAAGACGGCTGAGATACAACTCTGACCTCGCTTTGTCGCAAGAGCTGAGACAGCTGCATGGAAATCCTGAGGGTTTTCGAAACTTCTGTGAACAATGGACCTCATTGCCGCTATTTCAACCAAGGGGAGCTGCCAGCAAAGACATCGAGACAAGGCTGCTCAACCTTCCGGAGAGACTGGCCCGATCTATCGAGATCACGAGCATCGGAGTTCAGCCGAACCTATGGCCTCTCTTGGAAAGGCTGAACGGTAACTTTGTGTTGGTAACCGGCGGGCAGGACGCAAAATATCTTCAGATAGCAGATTCCATAAATTCCCAGATTGGGAGCAACGACAGGATAAGCATAGATTTGGTGGTAGTTGAGCACTTGGGCCACTCAGCCATATTCGACCAGCCGGAGAGCCTGGTCGACGCTGTCGTCTCGCTCTCGAACAGATGAAGGGTTCGTTCAGGCGCCGATGCGCTCGTAAATCGTGCCCAACCCCGACCTAAGCGGTGCCACAATCCGGAAGTTGCTCTCAAAGTAGGACTTCGTGGCGACGGTCCATGGCACTCGCCGCGCGTTTTGCGGAGTGAGCCAGACGTAACTTGCATGCTGGAGCACGGAAAGCCAATTGGCGACCACCTTCTGACTGAGTTCCGCGCCGCCATCGATCGTTTTACCCCCGCTGAGGGCTAGAGCGGTCCCGAAAGGGTCGAGCATCTTAGGACAGTTTGGAGTCGTCGAGAAAAACCGGTTGGACGCGATCAAAAGTGAAACCTGATCGGAAACCACACAGGAGCCAACCGGAATTGTCTTCTCTGCCAGCCTTGGAGGCAACGGAGCCGGACCTGCTTGCGCCTGATAAGCGAAATCCAAAATAGCCACTATGACCAACATCGAACCGGCCAAGGCTAAGCCGAGGCGTCCCCCATTGTCGATGAAATCGCCCCATAAATCCAACTTGACACCGGAGACCGCTATGGCAAACGTCAGAGCGAGAAAAGGGACCTCGAAATCCGCGTAATGGTAATAGAAGTCGCTCGGCCACAAAAGAGCAAGAAACACCAGGATCGCCGCCATAATGACAGCGACAGAAAGACTGCTGGGATCAGCCAGCGTTCGCAGAATTGCGATGACAAGCACTACAAGGAACGCCACTGAAAGCAAAAGAACGACTGCTTGGGTGTGGCCGACGAGCCAGATGAACGGGGTGGAACCGCTTATATCATTCATCCGGGTCAGAAGTCCTATCCGGTTGCCAGGCACCCGAGCCAGCTGGTCCACAATCACCTGGCTCACAAATGCGTGCGGTGCCAAGACTATGAAAGGAAGCGTGATTGCAAAAAAACCGGCAGCTGTCCCCACCAACAACAGCAGTGGATTACCGAGGGCCGATCTCTTTTTAGAGACCAGAGCAACGAGAAGAACCACAGCTGCTGGAATTATCGCCCAGGTCTTGATGGAGCCTGCAACACCGAAGAACACGCCGCCAAGAAAGATCGCGCCCCTGGAAGGCCTGAAATGAAACGACTCGAAGCACGAAACAAGTGCGAGAAGGCAGAAAAGGTTCAGATACGGCTCGAGCAAAACAGTCTGCGACGATGCGATGGCCTGCTCTTGAAGTGCCACCAGGCCACACGCGGCGACCACGGCAATCCTTCCTCGAGACCTGATGAGAAGACCAACAAGCGCTATGTTGACACCGTCCACAGCTACGGTCACAACTCGTGCGAACGCCAAGCCTTTTGCGGTTCCAATTACCTTCGCCAGAAGCGCGATGGGGCTCAACATGACAGCTATCCCAGGGGGCTGGACCAGAACATAGTCCTTGTAAGGGACTATCCCCTGGACAAGATGGATTGCCGCGCCGAAGTAGACTCCGTCGTCATATTCGGTAATCCCGAAGAGATGGCCAGGCCGCATGAGCAGATAGAGGCGGAGCAGCACGCCAACCACCACGATGAGCAGTATCAGCCCTCTATGATCCGCGACACGATTCCGTTCATAGGACGTATTAGCTAAAGGTAGAGCCACGTCTCGAAAGCATTTCTTCTCGACATGAACAAAAGAGTCTGACCTCCTCCCTCCATGAACGGAGGGACTTACTGATCGGGTACAAACTCACTCCACTCCATTTTCTGCCGGTTGACGCCTCGTCGGGTCGCCATAGTAGATCGCATGCAGTGCTCTCCGCGTCCTGCGGCCGCAACTTTTGTGCAAGACATTCACTGCTACGTGCACCTCGGCAATGTTAGCGCGTCCGAATGCGACGTACACTAACATCGATTGGCTCTTGCAGTTTTCGGCTTGGCCTTGCACTTCAAAGGGCTGGCGGCGGACGCTCATGACGAACAGTGTACATATCCCAACCCCTAGCTCCCCATGGACTTGCTAGTTGCTATGCCTTTTGAATCCAAAGGCTGGGCCATTGCCCCAGGTTGAGATCAGAGCGCTATTCCTATCGAGAAGAACAGGGCCAGCGCAAGCTGCATTCTTCCCGTCAAGCCGAGCGCCGGAATCAGCTCCTGGCCCGAAGCCCCGCCTGCTACCGCCCTAATCGGCGCGAAAGCAAAGGGAATCGCAAGCAGTCCAAGTGGACCGAAGCGAAAGTAAAACCACGAAAAGGCCACGGAGACGAACATCACGACGACAAGGCTGAGATAGAGTATCCTGGTCCAGCGATCCCCGATGCGAACTGCCAGAGTCTTCTTTCCCGCCTTCGCGTCCGAAGGAATGTCTCGCAGATTGTTCACAACCAATAGACAGACAGAAGATATGCCAACCGGAACGGCGACCAAGAACTGACTGAAATTCACCTGGCCGATCTGAACGAAAGCAGTTCCAACTACTGCAACCAATCCGAAGAAGATGAAGACAAAAAGTTCGCCATACCCGTAATACCCATATGGCTTGGAGCCTCCTGTATAGAACCAACCTGCAAGGATTGCCGCTACGCCGACGACGATGAGCCAAAAGCTCGTCAAAACGGCAAGGATCAGACCGAGAATCCCGGCTAGCACGAAAAATCCAACGGCCACCCTTCTGACGACCTTTGGACTCTTTGAACCTGAAGCAACCAAACGCAAGGGACCTGAACGCTTCTCGTCGGTGCCTCTGATTCCATCGGAGTAGTCGTTGGAGTAATTCGAAGCAATCTGCAAAGATAGCGAGACGCTTAGCGCAAGCATGGCTTCCAGCAGCCGGACCCTTCCTGCCGCCGCAGCCACTCCTGTTCCGACTGCGACGGGCACAACGGCGGCCGGAAGAGTCCGCGGGCGGGCGCCTGCGAACCACAGACTTAAAGACATCGGAACTCCCTTTCGACAGCTCGAAACTCGGCGGAGGTGACCCCTAAGGCCTGCGTGGAAAACGCGAGAAATCCGGCTTGCGCTTCTCTTTGTAGGCGTTGCGCCCTTCCTGGGCCTCCTCTGTCATATAGAAGAGCATTGTCGCATCACCCGCCAACTGCTGCACGCCGGCCAAACCCTCATCTGCAGCATTGAAAGAGGCCTTCAGCATACGAAGCGCTAATGGCGAAAGACTGAGAATTTGTTCACACCACTCGATAGTCGTCTCTTCAAGCTCATTGAGCGGTACAACTGTATTTACGAGCCCCATCTGAAGCGCCTCTTGGGCATCGTACTGCCTGCAGAGAAACCAAATCTCTTTGGCCTTTTTCAGTCCGATAGTGCGGGCCAACAAGCCAGATCCATATCCCCCGTCAAAACTGCCCACCCTGGGTCCGGTCTGCCCAAACCTTGCATTGTCTGCCGCAATGGTGAGATCACAGACGAGATGGAGAACGTGCCCACCGCCAATGGCATAACCTGCCACCATTGCTATCACAGGCTTTGGCAGCCTTCTTATCTGCACGTGCAGGTCTAAGACGTTGAGACGACCAATTCCCGCCTTGCCTATCGAGTCGCCGCCAAGATATCCGTCGTTGCCGCGGATCCTTTGGTCTCCTCCAGAACAGAAGGCGAGAGGCCCCTCACCAGTAAGGATCACGACACCAATCGATGGGTCGTCCCTTGCAACCGAAAATGCATCGGAAAGTTCGAAAAGCGTCTGAGGCCTGAAGGCGTTTCGCACTTCCGGTCGATTGATGGTGATTTTGGCGATCCCGTCGCTGGTTTCGTACTTGATGTCTTCGTAATTTCCAAGTGGTTCCCATGTTCTTTGTGCCATACGTTTTGAAACCTCGCTTCGATATTTCTGACTGACTCTGTTAGTGAACTCGTAATTTCAACCACGAAAGAATTATCTAAATCTAGACTTCGGCGCAACGTTTTCGGTAAGACTAGCCGTACCTCTGGCTAACCTAACCTTTGTGAGAGAGCTAGTAGCGCTTGACATGCCGGCGTCAGATCATTTCGTCGATGCGATCAAGTCCATCTGGAATGACGGAGATGGATTCGTACCAATAGACCAGAGACTTCCCCACAACGCCAAGAGATCGTTGATCGGCGCTGTCAAGCCGTCGAGAGTAATCGACTCGTCAGGTTCGGTAACCAAACTTGACGAGTCGATTCCGCTTGAAGATGACCAGTGCCTCGCCATGGCAACCTCGGGTACAACCGGAACCCCGAAGATCGTCATGTTCACCATGGACCAGCTCGAAGCGTCCGCTCGCGCAACATCTGGATACATCGGCGTTGGGGCCTCTGACAAATGGCTCTGCTGCATCCCTGTCGCCCATATAGGAGGGCTGTCCGTGATTCTTCGCTCGCTGCTCGTCGGTAACCCCGTTGAAGTTCACAGTTCCTTCGATGCGGGTGATGTGACAGATGCAGCTCGTCGCGGAGCCACTCTGGTCTCCTTGGTGCCCACCGCATTGGCGGAGATAGACCCGGCCATCTTCCGCCGGATAGTACTGGGCGGTTCAAAACCTCCCAGACTGGTCCCGGAAAATGTGATGGTGACCTACGGCCTAACCGAATCGGGCTCCGGTGTGGTTTATGATGGCTCACCGCTTCCCGGGCTTGAAATCGAGATCTCTTCTCGAACTGAAATTATGCTCAAGGGTCCGATGCTTGCCACGTGCTTCAGAAATGGAATGCCGATCCAGGACGAGCAGGGATGGTTCCATACCAAGGATGCTGGCAGATTCAACAACAACAAACTGGAAGTCTTCGGGAGAATGGACGAAGTCATCAACACAGGAGGAGAAAACGTCTTCCCAGCTGAGATCGAATCCATACTAACAATGCACCCAAAGGTCCGCCAGGTAGCCGTTATAGCCTTGCCAGATCCCAGATGGGGCGAGGCTGTGACGGCCGTAATCATCCCGAACCCAGACCTCGATGCACCCAGGCTCGAGGAGATTAGAGAGGCGATCAAGTCGGTCCTGCCGCCGTACTGCGCTCCGACGAGACTCCACATTGTAGACAAGATGCCGACGACTAACCTGGGAAAGATCCAGAAACACCTGTTGAAGCAGCTGTTTACCCAAAAGAATCGCCTCTGACGAGAGCCCCGCCGTCCACGACTATGTTTGTTCCCGTGATCCAACTGGACATCTCGCTAGCCAGGAAGAGCGCAACACCTGAGATGTCCTTGGGTTCCCCGATCCGACCGAGCGGAAGGCGCTCGGCGATCTGATCTCCCCAGCTCTCCCACAGTGCCCGTGCGAACTCGGTTCGCACAAGCCCGGGTGAGATGGAGTTCACCCTCACCCTTGGTGCAAGCTCATTCGCCAGCTGTCTTGTCAGGTGAATCACTCCGGCTTTCGACACGTTGTACATGCCGATCCCGTTCTCCACGACCATCCCGCCAATTGATGCGATATTTATGCAACTCGCAGTTTCAGACGAGGCGCTCCAGAAGTTCGACCAGAACTCTGCTACCCACATTTGGACCGATTCAATGTTGACCTCCAGGATCTTTTTGAGGGCCGGGCGCTCGATTCCGACGACTGGACCGAAATAGGGGTTGGCTGCTGCGCCATTCACGAGGATATGGACATATCCGAAATGGCTTCTGCAGTACGCGATGACCTCCGAAAGCCCGTCGGAATGAGCCACGTTGGCCGCAACCCAAGTTACCCTTTCTTCGCCGATCAGGTCGTTGATCCTGAGCGCAGCCGCCTCAAGCCTCTCAGATCGCCGGGACACCAGAACCACCTTCGCCCCCGAGAGAGCAAACTGCTCAGCTATTGCTTCCCCGATGCCTCGGGAGCCTCCGGTTATAACAGCCACCTTATTAGTGAGAGTGATCTCCATAGTGAAACTTTAGGCTCAATTATTGACCGCTTATATTGAAATAGAAGGTTGTTCATGAACCACCTCGCGAATCAGTCAAGTCCATACCTGATCCAGCACAAAGATAACCCAGTCGATTGGTGGCCCTGGTGCGATGAAGCCATTGAGCTTGCGCGTTCAGAGGACAAGCCCATATTCCTCTCCGTCGGCTACGCATCCTGCCATTGGTGTCACGTAATGGCCCATGAGTCTTTCGAAGATTTTCTAACCGCCGACTTTCTCAACGAGCATTTCGTATCGATCAAGGTTGACCGCGAGGAGCGTCCGGACATCGACGCGCTTTACATGGAAGCAGTCCAAGCTCTCACCGGCTCGGGCGGCTGGCCTATGAGCGTATTTCTCACTCCCGATGGCAGGCCATTTTACGCAGGCACTTACTTCCCGCCACGAGAGACCGGGAGACTTACCGGTTTCACCGGGGTGCTTAGAGCGCTAAGTGACGCATGGGAGCACCGGCGCAGTGAGGTGGAGCAACAGGCGGATGAGGTTAGTAGAGCGATTGCATTCAGAACCGAAATAGAGAAGACGACATTCAACATCGATATCGCCAGAGCGCCGGACTTCCTCGAAGCGGCTGCGCTCAGGCTGCTTGAAAATTTCGATAGTCAGTGGGGTGGTTTTGGCTCCGCACCAAAATTTCCCCAGCCAAGCCTGCTCGAATTGCTCCTCAACTACTTTCAAAAGTCCAAATCCTCCGACGCTCTTGATGCAGCCCACACGACTCTTGACGCGATGTGCTCAGGAGGTATTTACGACCATCTCGGCGGAGGTTTCGCCCGATACTCGGTCGACGATCGCTGGCTGGTTCCGCACTTCGAGAAAATGCTCTACGATCAGGCCCAAATGGCAAAGGCCTACGCAATCGGCTGGGCAGTGACTAAGAACCCCAACTGGAGGCAGGTGGCGACAGAGACTATCGGCTACGTGCTCCGCGACCTTCACGAACCCGGAAAAGCTCTGTTCTCCAGCCAAGACGCCGACTCCGAGGGAGTGGAGGGCAAGTACTACCTATTCAGTGTCTCCGAGATTCGGGAAATTCTCGGTGCTGATGCAGAAAGCTTCTTGGATCACTATGGAATCACAGAAAAAGGCAACTTCGAAGGTTCGAACATTTTGCACCTACCTCGCAGAGGAGACCTTTTTCGATTCCCGCAGCTTGAAGAGTCAAGACGCAAGGTTCTAACAGCCAGAAGTCGCAGAGTGCCCCCTGGCCTGGACGACAAAGTTATCTTGGAATGGAATGCCATGTTCATAGCCGCCTTGGCCCAGGTGGGATTCCTCATGGATCGGGACGACTGGGTCCAAAAGGGCGAAGCGCTACTTTCGTTTCTCGAGAAGAACATGCGCCGCGAAGGCAGATGGATGAGGATCTGGCGCAGCGGAAACCTTTCTCAACCCGCTTTTGCCTCGGATTACGCCAACCTTGTCGACGCCTACACCAGGACCTACGAAGCTACAGGCAAATCGAAATATCTTTTCAGTGCTTTGGACTGCGCTCAAGAACTGCTCGACCTCTTTGAGGACAAGAAGGACGGTGGGTTTTTCACTACCGGCACCGATCAAAAACAGCTGATACTAAGAACAAAGGACCTCTTTGACGGCGCTATCCCCTCTACGAATTCGGTTGCCGCACGAAGCCTTGCCAGACTCTGGAAGCTGACGGACCACCGCGAATTCAAAGAGTCAGCTACCAGGGTGATCGACCTGCTTGACGAAGGCGTCGCTCACCATCCCGGAGCATTTCCGGTGCTGGTCCAGTCGATGTCTCTGCTAGATTCAAGCTCCCAGGAAATCGTCATTCCCGGATACGCACCCGACCTATTGGCCCAGTTGAAGGGTCGATGGCTGCCTGATGCCGTCACAGCGTTTGGAGAGGAACTCGATTCTCCGTTATGGACCGGGCGCCAAAGGGGCTTCGCGTATATTTGCCAGAGTTTCAGTTGCCTAGCGCCGATCGCGCAAGCAAGCGAACTCTGTGATGCGCTAGATTCACTGCTCTAGACTTTGTTCAATGGATTACCAGGTGACCAGATGAGTGCGATTAGGCCTAGCTATGGACAAGATACCTCGATGGAGATCGTCGTTCTCGCGAACTACGGTTCTGAGATTTTTGGGGTCGACCAACAAACCCGGGCATTCGTGCGTTTTGAGGTAGATTACGACCAGTTCGCCCACCTCACGTTCAACCCCTTCGCCCTTTGGAAGATCCGACTGAGCAGCGATCAAGTCCCAGCAGACCCTAGCAGGCCGGAGTTCATAGAAGCAACCGAAATCATCCCGACAGGTCAACTACACAAGAAGCGCACCATCGCGCTTCTCGCCAGAGAGTGCTCGAGTCCGACCTCGATCCCCATCCTGGGGTTCAACGGGCCGTCCATCTCCTACGGCCAGATCACAGGGAGGTCGCCATCTGTGACTCTCATAGAACTGACCAAAAGACAGGCGATCAGAAAGAACAGTTACGGAGAGATCACAATCAGCTTTCCATGGGGCCAGGTCATTGCCTCGCTTCCAATAGGGAATGAAGCTGAACGGCAGCTCTTCGAGCATGCGGATCGGCCGCTGAATTCCAACAAAGAGGTCGCATACGTGCTTGGCTTCAAGCCAAAATACGTCGTCGTCGGTCTCGCAAGGCCGAGAGCGGGCTACTGCCGAAAGATGGCCATGGGACTTCTGCCGGAGAAGATATCCAGGAAGACGGCAAAGGCGCTCAAGACGCTGCAGTTGGATTCGGCCTCTAAAGACCGCGGCCACAATGGAACAGTCGATGGTACTGTGTTCGGTGATCTAGAGGAAGATGACTCTAGCCAATAGCATCCTCGGATCGGCGATCCAGGGTCATTTGATCCTTTGATTGATCGTCTTGGGAACGCTTCAATTCCTTGAGTCCGAAGTACATCGCCGCTGCAGCAGATACGAATACCACCGGCACAGCTAGGAAGAATCCAACGTCAATTTTGGAAAGGTTAGGTATGTTCAACGCTGTGGAGAATCCAAGAGTCGACGTCCAAACGGGAAAACTCACACCAATCGCACCCACGGCGACAAACGCCGCACCTGAAGCAAGGAGTGTAGTCGAGCTAACCTTACTGGCGAAAGTCGCCTTAGCGGTTTCGCTGATGCGAAACTTCTCGATGAAGGCTCCGAACAGACTTCCTATGAGCATCTGAGTTGCCATGGTTCCAAGGCCAAAGAGAGCTCCCGGAAGCCATCCCACATAGCCGCTAGGCATCGACGGAGAAAGAACCCCGTAAACAATAACTGCGAAGGCGCCGACGCCCCAACCCGCAATGAAGCCGTGAATCATTGGCATGACCGTGACAGCGTGGGAGTGCCTCTCGATTCTCTCGTAGCCACCTCTGGATAGCTTGAGCTTCATATAGAGGGCAGAGCCAACCATTACCAGTCCTATGACCATGTACAGGAGGAAACCCTCTCGTGCGCCGATCATCATCGCGTTGACCGCGTAAAAGGCGATCTCCGAGCCGATGGCTCTCTGGAGAATGAAGGTCGAGGAAAACCTGAATCCAGCTCTGCGGCCCCCTTTGGATGAGTAGGACCCAATCGAGTATGAAAAGGTAATTGGCCAGGTGTGTTCATCTGGTGTTATACCGTGCAAAAGCCCTAACCCAAACGCAATCACAAGAGCCAGCTCCCAGACAACTGTGTGAGAAGGAAACATCAGCGCTCCCCAGTCTGGCTACAATGCTTGCAAACGCCTGTTGCCGAGAAGAAATGGTTCTTGACAACAAAACCTGTCGCAGATTGAATCGCCCTGGAAAGCTCGTCGCCCAGGACGCAGTCGAGAGCAACATATTCACCACAGATATCGCACTTCAGGTGCTCGTGATGCCGGTCGTTTCTCTCGAAAACCACCTTGTCCGACTCGGAAGCTAGCTTTCTTACGAATCCATCCTCTTCAAGCTGATTCAACGCGCGGAATACTGATGAGTACGTCACATCCCAGCCCCTGACGCCAAGTTCATCGTGCAGCTGATCGATGGTCCACTCATGGTAATCAAGGGCGTCAATCAGATCGATCAGCTTTTCTTTCGTTCTTGCAGGCCTCGCCATTACGCCATCCCATTCTGCAACCGACTTGCATAACGATTATAACGCAAGTTGGTTGCAGAACATTCCCTTGGCAAATTAAATGAGTCGATAAGCCCGCCGCTGCCCGGCCAAACTCAGTCAAAGCACTGGCTTAAATAAAATGGGAATCCGAGCGTCGTCTAGTTGCGCCTGTGCAAAATCAAAAATCTCAGCATTCTGAACACGATAATCAGCAGAACCACGAACAAAATTATCCGCACCGGAAACAGGAAAAAGGAGGTCACCAATCCCGAAAAGGCCGAAAGCATCATAAAGACAATCATTCCAATAGCGACTGGGACAACCATTCCTGTCCCGCCTCTACGCCTATGGGCGCTCTGAGAGACCACTTGAGCATCACTGACGATGATCTTGTGCCTCGGCTTATACGACTCGAATGCTGGCAGTTCTCTCAGACACCTATGCAGATCCGCATAGGTTTTTGAAGTCATCACTTCACCAATCCGCTCAGAGATCTCGTCAATCGTCAGGCGGCCTTCTGCCGCAGCCTCTCTCAAGAGGTTGGCGACATCGGCCCGATCTGCGTCGGAAGCTCGGATACCCATCCATCCCTTGTCCATAAGTCCATCTTCCCACCTTTCGCTGCGGAATGAAATATCACCTTTAAGATGGGCCGCTTCCGACCGATGTCAACCGAGTTCAATGGGCCCACTCCGAGCCGGCAGTGTGAGATATGTGTTTTCAGAGAATCGAGGTGCTCCTGGGATCGAGTCTCACACTCACCTCCACAATGGCGCCAACCCCAGCGGCATCACCTGAAAAGGTGCTTCCTAGATCGAGTTCTATCGTGGGGCCTTTTTTTACACTCAGCACGACCGACTTTTGGTTTCCAAGATCGATGTAATCCTCAATCGCACAGACGCCGTTCAATCTAACTAAGTCGTCTATCACATCGAATCGGAGACTCAACTCCGAATCAGAGCTTGCAACCCATGAATCCACCTTGTTGCCGGAACTCTTGAAGACGATTGAAGTCTGACTTACACCGACCTCGACGGCGTCATCTGCCAGATCAAAACGTCCAGGGTACCGTGAAACAACAGGCAAGATGTTCTCGTAGCCGAGGATCTGCGCAACTTTGACAGTCCCTGGATTCTTCAGAAGCTCTCCGACGCTCCCTCTTGCGATCACGTTGCCCTTGTCGATGATTGCAAGAGAGTCCGAAAGATAAGCGGCTTCTGAAATGTCGTGGGTGACCACGATCAGATACAGATTCAGCTCCCTGGTCAGGCTACGAACGAAACGAATCTGCCGATCACGTTCGAAACGGTCAAGAGCGCTGAATGGCTCATCCAATATGAGCAGGTCGGGATCGGAGACAATTGCGCGCGCGAGCGCCACTCTCTGCCGCTGACCTCCGGAAAGCGTCGAGACGCTTCTCTTCAACAGTGGTACAATCCCAACCTGGCCAGCGGTGGTGAGAATCCGTCCCTCTATTTCAGAAGCCGTTCTCAGC
The DNA here is from genome assembly GCA_021810525.1 of Actinomycetes bacterium. Classification (GTDB taxonomy): domain Bacteria; phylum Actinomycetota; class Acidimicrobiia; order Acidimicrobiales; family Acidimicrobiaceae; genus SCQM01. Next base: position 13,291 of record JAJZIP010000055.1, read on the forward strand.
CCGCCGGTCCAACGGGCTGCCAAGGCTAGCTGGGAATAGACGTCCAGATGATCGAAAAGCCCCTGCCCCTGCGGAACATAGGCAATTTTGGGATGCTCCAAATCCCCAAGATGGAGTCTTTTGAGAAAGGAAGGTAAGAGTCCGGTAATCGCACGAAGAGTCATCGACTTACCAGATCCGGAGGGACCGGTTATAGATAGAGACAACCCCCGTGCCTCGACCGCTACGTCAAGTGCGAAACTGCCAAGCCGACCATTTATCTCGAACTCGATCCGGTCATTCCGGCCCTTTGCCGCAACCGATTGAACGGAGCGCTCTTGAGCCTTTACAACTCCACTTGGCGCGCTGATCCCCAGTACCATCTTCGAAGGGGTCGTGATTCTGCTGATCAAGGCTACGGCAGCGGACGAAACTATCAGAACCGCTGCAACAGGAAGAATTGCGGAGCTAAGGCCTGTACCTGAGAACTGCGTGAAGATGAGAACCGGAAGCGAGGTCGGATGGTACGCGACTAGAACCGTAGCCCCGAACTCACCGAACGCGCGAAGCCATCCCATCATGACAGCTGTTCTTACCGTCTTGATTGAAAGCGGCAGCTCAACACCTATGATCCTGCGCCAGTTCGGTATTCCCAGGAGGGAAGAGACTTCAAATACCTCCGGAGAAAGGGTCGAAAAGGCCGACCGAGTCCCCTCTATTACAAAGGGCATCTCCACGAAGAGCTGGGCAAGGACAATCGCGGCCATTGAACTGACAAGTCTTCCCTTGAAGATCCCTCCAATGGCCGAGTATGGACCGAATGCAATAAGAAGCATTATTCCTGAAACCAGCGGTGGAATTCCAAGAGGTAGACGGATCAGCGCTCTCGCAACACGTGAGGGAACGGAGTCGCTGTGAGCCAGGTACGAAGCAAATGGAACGCCGAATACAACAAGGATCAGCGTGGTTATCGTTGCCGTGGCGGCGGATATGTACGAAGCTGAAAGCACACCGGGGGCGCTTCCAACTCCATGATACGCTACGTAGACGGCCAGACCCACAAAAGGAATGACCAGATAGACCACCAGCCATCCTCCAAAGAGGCCCGAACTTTTCCTCCGACTGATTCCGCTATCTGCCACTTGTCCTCTGCATCATCCATCCAAATATCGACGTAGCACCTGATAGTCCCTTCAGAAAATGGCTAACAACATCTCTCGTGGTGAGTTCTGTGTACCAGCTAAAACTTGACCCCTTTTGGCACCCCCGTGCCTTGAACCGTCGGCTTTTCGGGAAGGAGTCCTACGGAGTTGAGAAGCTTCTGACCCTGAGGTGAGTAGAGGAAATTCACAAAAGCGACTGCTCCATTGAGATTCTTGGCGTTGTTCAATATCGATACGGTAAACGCGGCACCGAGCGAGATCCCAGTCTGTATGAACGGAATCTTTGCGAGCTTGGCTTCATTCTCGTAGAAGAACCCCGCGTCAAGCTGGCCGGACTCAAGACGCCCCACCAACGTCTCCTCTGGAAATATCTGCGATGTATTCTCAGCTGAGCCGAAAAGCTTGGTAAACAGGGCTGGATCGCCAATCTTCGTTCCCTCGTCCTTTACAAGGGTTTCGGTAAGAACGCCCTTCGGATCGAGCTTGGGGTCGGTTCTCCCCAACCTGAATCCAGGTTTCTGCATGACCTCATACCAGTTGGAGCTGGTGAGCTGAGAGGCGAACTTCGAATTCGGGTTATAGCCGACCACAAGAGGCGACGACGCCAAATCTGAGTACCACGATATGAAGTCACCGTTGGCGGCACCTTCGAGCATGCGATTGGTCGAAGGCAAAGCCGCTATAAAGACGTCTGCTTGCCGCAGCTTTTCCTTGATCTGATTTGCCAACGCAACCGAACCTCCAGGATAGCCGCTGATCTTGTACCCGGAACTCTTCAAGAACGCCGGAGCGATCTTCTCGTTCATAGTCGCCACTAGCGAACCAGCGTAAGAAATGCTCACCGAGCCGCCTGAAGAGCCCCCGGCAGATTGGCTGGCTGATGACCCGCAAGCGGCACTGACCAAGGCCAACACGCCAACCGACAAAAACAGTCTGCGCCGCTTGAACACAGACGCTACGATACCCGCGAACAATTTGACTCCAATCAGTTTTTACTAGTTCTAGCCGACCAGTTGATAGCCGCCGAGGGTTCCGAGCTCCTTCGCAAAGGAGCGTGATGAGACGAGATCGAACAGCCCGCCGGCATTGGCAATTTCAAACCCATCTTTGGAAAACATGAGCCAAGACTGATGCACGCCAACAGAGACATACTCCAGCCCCTGTGCCTCAGCTACCGATACCGGTACGACACCCGCATCGCACAGGCCAAGACTAACTGCGGCCGCCACCCGGTAATGATCCTGAAAGATCCGTGAGCCTTCGAGTAAGGAGAGATCTCCACCAAGCTCCCCAAGCGCACCTTGCAAAAAATGCCTAACGCCGGACCCCTCTTCGCGCAAGGCTACCTTGACGTCTTTTCTTGTCAGATCATCCAAAGAGACGATCCTCTTCGGATTGCCCGGCAAGACACACAATGCCAGCTCCCACTGGCCGAAAGGCACACACACCAGACTGCTCATATTTGTGATTTCGTCACCGAGACTGCCTGCGTCATCATGCACCAACGCGCAGTGAGTCAACCCGTTCCGAAGCCTGTCGAGAGAATCCCGGTTCGATCCATAGAACCAGCGCACGCGAAATGAGCCGAGACGCTCGACGCTACGAGCAGAAATGATTCCAAGCACAGGATCACACCCATCTAGGAACATCCCCGATCTGCCAAGCACAGACTCGATCTCATAGCCAGAACTCTCCAAGCGAACGATCGCGTCCGCTGGCGCTGCAACGGAGCCGAAGCCTGCGGGAGAGGACTTCCTGATGACTGTCTGCCCGTTAATCTCTGCCAGGCATGCTCTAAAGCTGCCACTTCCGCCGAGGTCCACTTCAATGCGATAACGCTCCTCCGATTCCTCGGGAAACAGCTCTCCGACCTCGACACCCAAGACATTTGCGATAGAAATCGCGAGATACACCTTGGGAATCTGCTCGCCCGTCTCTATCGCATGAAGAGATTGGCGCGACACTCCTACGGCGACAGCAAGCTGAGAGGAGGTCATACCCCTCTGAAGCCGAAACTGAGCAACCCTGTTCTTCCCCATTCAATTCCCTCCGCGTCGAACAGTCATGGCTACTTTACACAAGTAAGGTTCTCTTCACAACTTCATCTAAGAATGATCCATCAGCCATGGAGCAGAAGGCACCTCTCTCCGCCGCCGTCATAGACATTGGTTCTGCGCCGTCGGCTACTTTGGGCTACCTGGCGCACCTTTTGACACCACCAACGGTGTCTTGCCCGTCAAAAATCAAAGCTCGTCAAATTAGCACGCTGGCGTCGGCCTGCATGGAGGAGGCCCCTCTCCCCGAGTCTTGTTGCTTGGGCGGCCAGCGGCCGATCACCCAAATACCTAATGAGGGTCGGCAACATCTCCGTCTACGGGGCTGTGCTGCCTATGTGACTGCATTTTGACTCATCCATCAGAACGATATATTGGCCAGCAGTTCTTACATCTGCAACAGTTTTCACACCATCATTCCAGTCTTTGGACCCGGCCTTGGAAGCTTTGATACTGCAAGGTCGCCTGCTACGGTGTTGTCTGCTGCATGCCTGACCGGTGTAAGGGTAGACCAACAGCTGCACCATCTGCAGATCAAACGCCAGGCTTGAATCTGCTGATCTCTCCAAATTAAAGGCCTTACGACCATCTTTAAGGGCTAGTGCCCCAAGGGCTCAAAGACAGAGACTTCGAAGTAATACTGTCCTACCAATTACATAAAGATTTCGAATAAATAGGTTCACAACAGATTCAGGTCTCGCTGCCTGTGTCCAAAGATTTCGAATTTCCAACGAAAGCCTTGCTCTGACACAATCGGATTACAGCCGTTCTAATCTCAGCTTCAGCTCATCCACCTGGCGGGTAAAAGAAACAACTACATCTACGAAATTTCACATTTGCAAGATCACTCTCACTATCTCTACCTGGACATATATGACCAGCGGGTGTTGACATCTCCATTGACAAATGCCGGTTCCTATAAGTTGATCCT
>JAJZIP010000313.1 GCA_021810525.1 Actinomycetes bacterium
AGCAATAATCGCATTATAGAAATACGATCGGACAAGTGTCGGATATCGCTCAACATCATATGTGCATAGTGCGATAAATACCGCATCCCATCCCTCTTGGATGAAATCTTCAATAGGATAATTGCTACGTCCTCGTCCTAAGAACTTCCGCACTGCACTCTTGACTATCGGCTCTAACAGTGGGACAAATTGCTCAAATGCTGATGAATCCCCCGCCTTGAAACGTGCATAGAGTCCTGCAAATTCTTGCTGCCCAGTTTCCATGTTTTCCGTACTTTCTTCTATATAGTGAAATACATTTCCCCTATATATGTATGTACGGACAACAAACAAGGAACTTTATAGGATTACAACATATTGTTTTTCATATACGCATCAAAGGCAGAGCGAATTGCAGACTCAATAGTTGCTACCTGTTGCGATATCACTGGCGTAGGACCCTCACTTGCGCTTTTGAGTTCATAATCGTTCCGAAACTCCAGCCATCGGGAAAGCACCGCATCGGGATCACGAAAACGTACCAGTATCTGAGGTTGGTTAACCCATGCAACTAAATTGACACGAAGAGCGGCACAAAGGTCTATGAGCTCATCATCAAAAAGATCATCGAAGTATTCCACCTCTTCGGTATTGCGCGGCATGAGGAGCATTTCAGTTAAAGGTTCAGTCTCTTTAAGAAGTTGGTCCAGCTCGGCCTCTGTTTCAGGCGAGATCGGAATGGTTTCGGCAGCCTTTCGCAAAGCTGCCAACCGTGCCCGCTGTGCAAGAAAAAGAACAGGCCCTGCTGCCTCTATAATGTCGTCTTCATTCATCGTTAGGCCCTTTCATCGACTCCGGCTTCCCTTCAAAAAAGAGCCGTATGTCCAACTTGTCGAGTTTATAGTTGTCAAGCGAAGCCGCCTGAGAAAGCCTTGCCCGCTCTTTGGCCAGCTTGTCACGTCGCTCAGCTATTGTCTCAGTGGTGGCTCTAGGTGCTTGAGCTGAGTCAGTTACCAGACTGTCCACTGCTGATTTTACGATGGTTTTTCGGGTTTCATCTGGAGTTTCACTCTCCCCGCCAAAATCTCCACCATCATCAGGCGGTGACGTAACGTTGGTGGATAGAAATACAGTTGGTTCTACACGAAATGGAGTCAGTGCCACAGTGTCTGATTCGATTGACAAATCTCTAACCGCATTCAAGCTCAGTGCTCGACTCGTGCCGTGGAAAGGATAGCTACGGGTGTCAGGATCATATTTTTCTCCCCACTCCTTTCTCCAAGCTCTCTGTAGCGCTTTAGGATACCGCCAGTAATATACGGTTTTGACCGTTATCAGAGGTACACCTGGGAGCTTCAGCACTATCCAACCTTCAGGCATGTTTGATATCTGATTCGCGTCTAGAGCAGCCTGTGATGACTCTGACCGGCCTGTAAGAGCGCCCGACTTGTCGTAACTGGCTAACTGCGTGATTCGGCTTCCTGCCATGTTTGCGGCAATTCCCAGATCCTCTGGCGCTTTTGCACCGCCAAAGATACATAGAACGTTCGCACTGGAAACTATTTCAAGCATCTTGTCCTGACCACCATAAGTTGATACCAACTGTCGCAGGTTCTGAACAATCGCCACAGTGGTGATACCCACTCCACCACCTTCTGACATATAACCCTTGAGATTAGGCAGCGGCGCAATGTTGGCCAGCTCGTCCAGTATCAGAGCTAGACCTGGATCGCATCGACCAAGATCCCCTGCCCGTCTTCTTGCAGCAGAAGCGATCTCGTTTACTACGAGGCTGAAAAACTTTGCCAGATCGCTTGAGTCTTCACTGCGTGAAATTATGTACAACGTACCTGACTGCTCAAGAAATTTATTGGGTTCAAATACCGGCTTATCCCAAGGCGTTGAGAAAACCGCTGCGATTTGAGGGTCGTTCAGTTTTCCTAGCCCAACTGCAATCATTCCTGTAATCGTCTGAGCAAACTCGGTATTGCCACTTTCACCCTGGAAGGTTCTAACTACGCTACCCACATACGAGGCAACGTAGAGGCCCTTTTTGTCTGGGATGTGCTCAATCAAAAATCTCTGCACATCTGCAACCATGTTTGGATCCCGAGTCCAAGTAAGTGCCGCAAAATATTTCAGTACATCAACATGGCTTGTCTCAGGCGATTGGTTGGCCAAAGAGGGCTTTGATGATCTCGAATCATTGCCTAAATACGCTATCTGTGCATGCCTCCATGCAAATGCGATCAATAGAAGCGAAGCAAAGAGCTGTTTGGTGGCATTTTCCCAAACTGGCTGGTTTTTATCTGCTGCAACACTTGAGAAAATCGAGGCCCGCCGCTCTGCCGCTTCGATCAGCGCATCAAGCTCGTCCTCATAGAACCAACAGATGTCGTAGCTGATTGGTTCGACTCCATCCGGTATGCCAACACCAGGCAGTGTGAGCGCATAGACGTGTTCCGACACACGCTTTCGAGCCATAAGGGTCGCACGAAGTACCTCATTACGGGTACTTGTGGTTACTATTGGCCCTTGCCAAGTAGAAATCCAAGGAATTACAAAGCCAGCAGTCTTTCCTGATCTCGGCTCGCCAGTTACTAGAACCGAAAGCTCAGAAGATATCGCAATAGGCCGATTTGGATTGTCACCCTCATATCCCACCACAAAGCCATAATCGTCAAGCCGCCGATCCTTGAGTGGAACATCTTTCAACCTCGGCCTGACTCGATCTCTTTTTACTACAGCTTCGGGAGTAAATTGCGAATACTTTCTGGCATCGAACGGTAGCCACTTTGCTGGATCATCGGATGTTTTAGTTGAAGTCTGACTTCCTCCACTAGAGAATGTTTTGAAGATGCCTGAAGACTTCACATGATGGTGCCCAACCATAAACAACACGTATGCCGCAATGATCATGAGCGAAGGAATCGCCACCCCAATTATGTGCCACAATACCGGATGAGGAAGTGCCG
>JAJZIP010000314.1 GCA_021810525.1 Actinomycetes bacterium
TGCTGTGCATTTTGTATATTTTTTGATGAACTGACAATGGTCGCAGAATACAGGATTGGGCCCCCAGGGAAATTGCCAATGTTGGTATAACCTGGCCCCGCTGTGGTTACCGCTCCGTAGAAATTGTCCACGTCCTTGCTGATGTTGCCTAGGTTTATCCATTTAGAAAGACCGTTCTGTCCATTTGCTGTCTGGTAGTAATACAGCTTTTGATTGATTGCTTGGGACTTATAAGTCAATGCATAGTTGACGGCACCGGACTTGAGGTATGCATCTAGGCCATATTCCTCTGTTGTGAGGATGAGATTCCCGTGCTTGTAGGAATAATTAAAGATCTGATAGTATAAGGCAAGCGAGTAATTATCTGGATAACCATTCCCCAGATTATCCTTGACGAGGGTTCCGTTGTGGCCAAACCAGTCATTCCATGCTGCGTTGTATTTCGAATATAGTGTGTAGTTATTTCCCCACGCTTCTTTTACATAGTTGCCCACCGTTTCGGTCGAGTTACCAACGGTGGCAGTACTGTTGTACTGAGTGTAGAGTAAACCAGCAAGCTTCAGCATTTCGATCGCTTGAAAACCGCTGGGATCAAGACTGGCGTTCGAAACTCCCACCTTGATGCCCGGAGACGTCAGGTTTTCGAACCAGTATGGTGTTGTGATGTTTAGACTACTATTGAGCCAAGTGATTGCAATTTCGTTTGAGGCGAAAATGACCATCCAGCTGGCAGTCTTATTAGCGAACAGGTATTGGGGAATCACTCCAGCCGCAGCGGATATGAAAACATCAAACGGGGTACCAGCATCAACTTCACTCGCACCCGAAACTGAACCACCAAATGTTGAAGCCACTCCGATGCCGGTGATATTCTTGAATTGAGGGTAGAACCCCGTTCCCAGAGCGTGAGTCAATGAGCCAGCGGCGAAAACCGAAATGGTCTGAGGTTTATTGGTAGTTGGATGGGCAGCATAGTAACCCACAGTAAATCCAATTCCTATTCCTACCAACAACATCACGGCCGTGATCACAACAATAATTCGGTTCTGCATCGAATGAGCATAATTACTCATTATTTATTTTAACTGGTTCTCAGAGAGCAACACTGGACTCGAGCTTTCTTGGTAAATTAGATATATCGAGATAACCATAGCAAAATGTGTTCGGAGTTAATGGCAAAATACTCTGGGTTGACCTGACAGATTCAACTTTTGCAGAAGAGAAAATTCCAGAAGAGATCTACAGAAAGTACCTGACAGGATATGGATTGGGTGCTTACATTCTAAACCGTGAAATGAAGGGGACTGAAGATCCACTGGGGCCAGAAAACATATTTGGAGTTATGACGGGGATTTTCAACGGTCACTCGGTTCCACTAGGCGGAAGGTTTGAGGTTGTAGGCAAGTCGCCATACACAGGAACGTGGGGAGACGCAAACTGCGGAGGTAAGTTTGGACCAGAACTGAAAAATGCCGGTTTCGATGCCGTATTTTTTAAGGGCATTTCGAGCAGACCTGTGTTCCTGAAACTAGTAGATGGGGAATATTCACTTGAGGACGCCGGTGAAGTCTGGGGTAAGAATGCATATGAGGCAGAGGATTATCTGAAGAAGATTGAGCCTAAGGGACAAGCTATGGTAATAGGAGTCCCGGGTGAAAGGAAGATGCTGATTGCCTCCATTATGAATGATTATGGGAGGGCAGCAGGACGTTCCGGGCTTGGAGCAGTAATGGGCTCAAAAAAATTAAAAGGTATCTTAACGAGAGGCACCAGAAAGATCGACCCATTTGACCCCGAGATGCTCAGAATTACAAACAGAGACATCCAGATACAGTTTTCTAAGAACATTGAGCTTGCCAAACCGTGGCAGTTGTATGGGACCACCGATATCACGGAAGGCGCGCACCTGAATGGAGACACCCCGATTAAGAACTGGGCTGGTGCTGGACTGGTGGATTATGGAGAAGACAAGGCATCCAAAATAAGTGGGAAAGAAATAGCAAAGGACAAGCTGAGATCATACGGTTGCTCACAGTGCACACTTGCTTGCGGTGGCCACGTCAAGAGGAACACCAAATATGGACCCCTTGAGGGCCATAGGTTGGAATATGAGGGCACCGGTTCCTTTGGTGGGCTTAACCTCGTTTCAGACCTAGATGCCATGGCAATGGCATTTGAACTGTGCAATGTCGAAGGGTTGGACATAATTTCTACCGGTGCCGTTATTGCTTACGCAAATGAGTGTTTCGAAAAGGGAATTTTGACGGAGAAAGACATAGGATTCAAGATAGGTTTTGGTGACGCTGATGCCATGATAAAGATGATCAAACTTATAGCGAGCGGAGAGGGCATTGCATCTGTGCTAGGCAACGGTGCTGCAAAGGCGTCTCAAGAGATCGGAAAGGGGAGCGAAGAGTTCGCGATGCACGTTCACGGACAGGACTTGCCTATGCACGATCCGAAGTTAATGCCTAGCTTGGCGACAACATATCTAGCTGATCCAACACCCGGAAGACACACCGCAGGCGGTATAGGATTCGACGAGGGTGGAAAACTCACTCTACCATTTGAGTTTGACGGGTGGTCAGGAAAGAGTGTGGAGAGATACAAGTATTCCGGCAAAGGAAAGATGCAGGCACTGTCAGTCTTCGGAATGCAGATTATGAATTCAACCGGGATGTGTCAATTTTCAACGGCTGTCTGGCCGAACAGCTATCCTTATTTGAGACTCTTCAAAGCAATAATGGGATGGGATATGACTGCGGAAGAACTAATGGATGCAGGAAAGAGAATTCAAGTTGCAAGGCATCTTTTCAATTACAAGGCAGGAGTCAATCCATGGGAAGTAGCACCCAATGGACGCATGGTTGGAAACCCTCCGCTCGGAAGGGGTCCAACGGGAGATGTGAGCGTAGACTACAATACACTTGTAAAGGAATACCTCGAGGAA
>JAJZIP010000315.1 GCA_021810525.1 Actinomycetes bacterium
ATCCTCGCTACACAAAAACATGATCCGACAAAGAAAGTCCATGTAGTTGGAGGAACTAAGGAGATGGTCTCAGTTCTCAATGACCTATCAAATCTCTATAGTGGAACAATTGCCAAAGGTAGTGAACTCGCCGGATTCGCTGATTGGGACGAACTCAAGAGCTTTGCTGACACACCGCTTGGGTCATCTTATGCGCCACTTGTAAACATCGTGGAGCGACTTCGAGGTTCGGTTAGCGGGATAATCGCTGGGTTACGCAAAAATGAAACTCGGCCAGAGAGAGCCGATTTCATTCTGTCTACCGCACATAAGGCCAAAGGTGCCCAGTGGGGCAGCGTCAAACTCTCCGAAGAGTTCCAGAACGTATGGGATACGGCTGCCGTCAAAGACACACGTACTCAGCGGGAATTTTACGTTATGCCGGATCATGAAGAGCTTGCCTTGCAATATGTAGCTGCTACTCGTGCAGAGACGCTTCTTGCCCATAGAGGATTGATACCAAAAGCGCAAGACCGTATTCGCATGATTAGAAATAAAGAACCAATTCAGCGCCAAGCTGTCCAAGTCAACCGCAAAGCGGCTAGTTAGGCATCTTTTGGTTTGCTAAAACCCAGTTCTGCGCCATTTCCTGCTGAGCCAGTGCCAACGGATAACCCTTGTCGCACATTGCATAATTTGATTGGGATTCCACTCCGTCTTTAGCATTCAGCCCGTAATGGCTATATGGATTTAGTTCAGAGGGTGTTCCCTGATTTGGCTCCGGCCAAAGGTTAGCCAAGTTCGATGACCCTCCCAATTCAAGCGGTATAAGGTGATCGAATTCGTACTGCGAAGGGCTTCCAGTCAGTCCATATGCCCGCATGAGGGCGTATTTTGCCGTTTCAGTGAGAGCTACCGGAGGGCGCACCGAAGCGCTATAACCACGCCTGCAAATAGTTGAGGACAGATTGGAACTGGTTACTAGAGGTGTAATTGACCCAGGTGTGCATTTGGGATCCGGCAACACCCACTTACCGAAGTAGCGATAGTGGCAACCCCCCGCTGGTGGGATCTGTCCTTCAAGTCCTGATGCAGACCAACCGTTGCCGCTTGCAACTACGGGTAATACTGACCCATTTCCACTCGCAACCGCATTAGAAGAGCTCGTGCTTATAACCGTTGTAGTGGTTGGAATGTTGGTCTGATTGCCAGTGGTTTTATCAGCAAGCGCCGATGAACTGCAACCAGCTAGAGAGCCAGCTAGGACTGCCAATAGGACAGATCTAAACAGCGACGTGTTAGCCCTCATGACTACAACTTAGCTGAATGTGAAATCCCTGTTGCAATGAGGAAAATCTACCTCGTGCATACATATAGATATGGAACTAATTACACCAACAAGGACTTATTCATCTGAAAAGCGCCAGGACTTTGGAGAAGAAATCCCTGAATCCCGTAAAGACTTAGCCCAGCGAGTCAGACAGGTGCTTGAGGATTTGAAAGCCATGGAGGGAAGTGACGGGTACACGCATGCTCAACTAACTGCGAAGCTCCGAGAAATAAGGCGTGATGATATTTGGGGGCCACTCGAAGACCGTCTGTCTGAGCTGCAAAACATGGGGGCCAGCCCAGCTATAGCACTGGCTTGGCGGGTTCTCTATCGAGGGATTGCCGCCTCTGCTACATCCAGTGATTTGAAACCCGTACCTGGCAAGTTCTACCGCTTCACACCGACAGACGCATATATTTTTGGTCTTTTTTATGAATCCGTACTCAAAGAAATTGCCTCCGATATGGAAGCACTTCCTCTTGATGCCACATGGCCAGAAATCAACGCCATCACACTCTCAACCCCTAGACACATGTCCTATATAAGTGGCTCGACCATTGTAGGTAACCTTGAGAAGTATTTAGAAAACAATCCTCAAATGTCTCCAACAGAAGCAGCTACAGCCTGGCTTAGAGACCCGCTTCACAATGAACCTCATACGCTCATATCAAAAATCCGCAAACTGGGTGGCAACTCTTCCTACCCGTTGTCGCGTGCCAGGCGTGAGGTCTTTAGTGAATATACACCTGAGTGGCGAGACGAGATTGAGCCATTATTTACTAGTTTCCGAGTCCAATCTGAAAATGACCCCAGAGTTGAAGATAGGTTCTACCGCTGGTTGACCAACTGCCTAGAGACCGGCATCACCGGCGAATACTCAGATGTGTCAAGCATGCGAAATCGGCCAATGTACGAATCTGATTTCGCCGTAGTTGAAGAGTATTTTGGCTCCTATGAACTATTAGTTGAAGATCTCTATGCACGAATTTCCAAGAGCGAAGGATTCGACCCCTGGACTACCGTAAAGACAAAGAAGGCTACTCAGTCAAATGGGTCTTCAGACTCCTTTGAGAGTGTTATTAGACCCAAGATCATGCCAGCCACCAGGTTTGAAAACCTGAAACGTGAGGCTAGAAGTGATGCTCCAAGTCCACGCCAAGGAAACGTGACAGAAGCCGATCTGATCGAGCTGGTGCCCTTCAGGGGAATCCAGTACGGCAACTGGGCTACACAAGCAGAGCGTCAGGAAATGCTCAACATGGCTTACGACGCAATGAGTGACCTTGCTTTGGCACTTGGGGTTTCACCTCAATACCTAGCCCTACCTGTAATCGGTAAGTCCGGTTCACAAAACCTCGGACTGGCTCTTGGAGCTAGAGGAAGGGGCGGCAATGCCAATGCTCACTATGAACCCTCTGGACACGTCATCAATCTAACCAAAACCAAAGGCGGCGGCTCTTTGGCGCACGAATGGATGCACGCATATGACCATAAGGTGGGCACAGAAACACCTGGAAGTGCGACCATGGCTTCCAGTGCGCCTGGAAATGAAATATCTCAATTTGTAAAAATCCTCACTACCCGAAGTCGTCCTCAGCCGTTCACTCAGGAATATGCCGACGCACTTGAGGC
>JAJZIP010000316.1 GCA_021810525.1 Actinomycetes bacterium
GCGCGCTGGTTGGTTGCGAGAAGCTTGGTTGCGTTTTTCTGGGCCCCGAGGCCTACCAGCGGTACTACCAGGGCGCGCTGGTTGGTTGCGAGAAGCTTGGTTGCGTTGTTCTGGGCCCCGAGGCCTGCCCCCCACTCCCCCACGATGCCCGCCTGATGAATCGTGTGTCATGTGGGATTCCAAATTCGTCTTGCGTTTCGCCTATGCACCACCTAAACGTAGCAGTGACAGCGTCCAACCGAAGAAGGGCTATTCGATCGGCTCCATCCCAAACGTGATTGGCACTGCGACCAAGGTGCCCTCTTGCCTAGCTCCGGACCGCGGAGCTGACACCTTTATCGAATCTCTTGAATGGACTTTTGCAATTCAATTATGGTGGCCATCATGCAATTTGGCATCGACCTGGCACAGCAGCGCATGACCTGGGATGAACTCCTCAACCGGGTTCACTTCGCAGAACAGGCAGGGTTCGATGGAGCATGGGGCTTCGATCACTTTCAGCCTCTTTACGGCGAGGGACCCGGAAACTGCTTCGAAGGCATGACCACCCTAGGCGCCTTGGCATCACAGACTACGCGAATACGACTCGGGCTGCTTGTCACCGGCATCACCTACCGCCACCCGTCGGTCCTCACCGCTCAAGCGATAACAGTGGACCACATCTCGCACGGTCGTTTCGACCTTGGAATCGGCGCTGCCTGGTTCCAGCCAGAGCACGTTGCTCTCGGGATTGACTTCCCGACGCTCACCGAGCGTTTTGACCGGTTGGAGGAGTGCCTTGAGGTCGTCACCCGCCTCATGACCGGTGAGCCTGCGACCTTCCATGGCAAGCACTTCAATCTAAGTGAGGCGCAAATGTTGCCTACGCCGGTCCAGACACCCCATCCACCGATCTGGGTTGGTGGCTCTGGCAGAAGCCGAACGCTGCCTATAGCGGCCCGCTGGGCGGATGCGTGGCATACCTTTGGTGACCCTGAGGGCTACCAGAAGCTATCGGTGGAACTCGACAGGCTCGCGGAAGCACAAGGGAGGGACCCTTCATCAATCCTCAGGGCATCATCGCTTTCACTTTCCGAACCGTGGGACGACGTTCGTGCCACAATTGAGGGGTTCGAGAAGGCTGGCGTCACCTACCTGGTGTGCTGGTGGCCGACCGAGGGCTACGAGCGACTCGATTACTTCGTCGAACACATCATGGCACCTCACGTCGACTGATCCACGCTGAGAGCAAACCGACTTCAAGAAACTCTCCCGGTTTCACAAGAGCCCCCTCGAACAGGAACCTCATATCTCTACGATCATCTTCCCGTGGTGATCTCCCGTAAAAAGTCGGTTCAATGCGCTCGGCGCGTTTTCGAGACCCTTGACCACGTGCTCAATATGCTTCAATGAACCATCAGCGACCCAACCCGTGATCACCTCGCGAGCTTCAGCAAAACGCTCAAGGTAGTCCAGGATGATGAAGCCCTCCATCCTGGCACGCTTTACTATCAGGCTCCGGTAGTTCCGGAGTCCAGCTGGGGGTCGGGGGTCGTTGTAGGTTGAAACCGCGCCACACAGGACGACCCGTCCCCGCATCGCCAATTGCGCGATACAGGTATCGAGGATCGGACCTCCCACGTTGTCGAAGTATACGTCGATTCCGTTGGGGCAAGCTTCCCGCAGACGAGCAGCGACATCATCGCTGCGGTAGTTCACCGCAGCATCAAATCCGAGCTCATTACGCACCCAGTCGCATTTTTCGGCTGTTCCTGCGATCCCCACGACCTTCGATGCTCCCTTGATCTTCGCGATCTGGCCAGCAACCGAACCCGTCGCGCCCGCACTCCCGGAAACGACTACAGTTTCGCCAGCCGCCACCCGGCCAACGTCCAGCATGCCAAAGTAGGCTGCCATCCCAGTTATTCCAAGCACGCCCAGTGCGGTCAGCGGAGGTGTGCCGGGCGCAAGTACCTCAAGCGAGCTGTGCGGGGGGCTGACGACGAAAGCGTCCTGCCATCCAGTCATACCCATGACAAGGTCTCCCTCGTTGAAGCGCTCCGACTTACTCCTCACCACCTCCCCCACGCCAAGGCTGCGTACCACATCGCCCAACCCGATCGGCGGGAGATATCCTTCTGCGTCGTTCATCCATGTTCGGATCGTAGGGTCGATCGACAGGTACCGAACCCTCACTAGTGCCTCGCCGGGGCCCAGGTCAGGCACCGGCACCTCCTCGATACGTATGTTGTCGCTCTGGATCATCCCGGATGGCCGCTGTGCAAGAACAAGCCTTCGTAACCGGTCCATCAGAATGCCTCGAGGGATGTGGCAGCTTCGGGTGAAAGACGAATCCGGGCTCGGAGCATATCCTCGAAAGTCCCAGCGAGTGCGACACCCGTAGCGTATGCAATGCGATGGGGTTGAACTGAACGTTCGGGCGGCCTGCGGACGCAGTCAAACAGAGCCTCGGGTTGAGTGCCAAAGACGCTATTGGCCTCAGCTGTAAGGAAAATCACCATAAACTAATCAGCCTCCTCGGAGGATCGTGGAACTCGCCAGCATTTCGTGCTCTCATCGACTCTAGTCACCCGCAAGCTCAGCTCATGTCGACTCCGAACTTCGTCGGTGCGTACCGACTCTTGGTTGAAATCGCCTCAATCGAAGACCAAACCACGCCCGGCTTTCCTATGCCTCATTTTCAGGAACTTTTCTGGCTCAGTATCCGAAACTCCTTCGCAACCGGCCAATCGCGCGGATGCCAGGAGGCTTCGGGTACTCGCCAGCGAGCCGTAAGGCCGCGTGGTCCAATAGGTCGCGCTGTTGGGGCCCACGAAATCCCGTATGCGAACACCCGTACGCTATACTTGTGATGTGATCGCGTCGGACCGGAAGGCAGTAAAGGTGGGATCTGCCCTCTTGGTCGTCGACGGCACCGACGAGACACTTGCACGCAAAGC
>JAJZIP010000317.1 GCA_021810525.1 Actinomycetes bacterium
GACCGCACTCGATTTGCCATGAACGTCGCCAATGGCGAGAAATGTGGTTGAATTTGACATGATTGTGGTCCTATTGCTGAAATGTCCTGACGGTTAGTACCTTGATGATCAAGGACATCGCCTTAGAGATTTGGGCGACAGGCTGCCTAGCGGCTAGGTCAGCGAGCTATTCGCTCTACGGATATATGTCCGGAGCGCAAGAGGACCTGAGCGTGCTTCAATGACCATTGTGTCATTGCGATGTGGGAAGCGGGCTCGGATGCCATGGGAACGATTATGGCGGGACTCATCGCGAAATGGTCATACCGAGTTATACTATGTGAGGATGAAAACAGCGATATCTATACCAGACACCACATTTCACGAGGCCGAAGAGCGGGCGAAGAGACTCGGCATGAACCGTTCAGAGTTTTTCACAAAAGCCGTCTCCTGCTATCTCGATGAGCTTGACAAGGAATCTCTTACCGGCCTGATTGACGATGCGATAGACCTTGCGGCAGAAACGGACGGTTCTAGCAGTGACGCCGTAGCCGCCGGCAAAGCGCTGCTTGCCGCGACGGATGATGAATGGGAATAGCCAGGGGAGCCGTCTACTGGGCTGACCTAGGCGACGCTAAAGGTTCGCGTCCGGCAAAGCGACGCCCTGTCCTTGTGGTTTCTTCAGATGCTTATAACGACAGCAAGTTGGCGACCATGGTCGTACTCGCTATTACAACCAACACCAGACTTGCTGCAATGCCTGGAAACGTTTTCCTCTCTTCACAAGTCAGCGGGCTTCCCCGTGATTCGGTGGTCAATGTAACCGCTGTGTTGACACTCAACAAGAGCGACCTCGGCGAACGCTGTAAGGCTCTTCCAGTATGGATCATGGCTCAAGTTGACGCAGGACTAACAGGAGTTCTCGGATTTTAGGATAATTTCCGTACTGACGGTGCTTTCCGTGACCGGAAGTCCAAGGACCTCTTCTCCCAATAGGACAACTCTCAACTCCGCCTTTAGGGCGGGATCTGCTTGGAGTTGGCGGATGATATTGAGCCTGCCCATTGGTAACAGTTTTGCTTGTGGGGCTGACAGTTGGGGTCAGAAGCTTATTCGCAGAACCTTGTCCATTCTCAAACAGCGATTCGGCCTTTGAGAATTGCTTCCACTGTTTCCGGGTCATTCGGGGTGATTGTCGGCCGAATGTGGCGACCGACATCAATGACCAAGGCGAGCCTCTTGTCCGGGCGCTTTGTGTCGAGATTCCACCAATGTATGAAGTCGCCCGATCCCCAGATACGCCAACGCCGCACTGCGTTGAGGCCTGTAAGTGGCAGCTCGGTGACGCCCTTGATGGACGCATATGGAATTCGCTTGGCGCCCCAGAGGTAGTACCAGCGGATCATAAGCTGCTGTCCGTCGCACGCGATCCCACCGTCGTCGTAGAGCGAAGCATTGGGGCTGTTCATTGGAGCCTCCTCATTGATATCAACACTGATGACGTTACTACCAACGAACCAGTTAACTCGCCAAGTGTCAACAAGGAATTGCATATTGACCTTTCACCATGATTCATTACGGTACTGTCGTTACATCGGTACGTACCGGCCGTATACTGCACTTATGATCATCACGATTGCAAATGTCAAAGGTGGCTTGGATCCAGATTCTGATACTGAACTTCCATAGACATCGAACCACAGGACTTCGCGTCAGCCTGGACATCCAATATCGTCACCCGTAACGCCAGTGAGCATAAAATCGCCCAAGTCTCCACAACTGCCACGACAATTAAACCAACTCATGAGCGCGTCTGCCCAGTTCTCAATTCCTCTTTGAGTTCCGAGAACTGGGTTACCGGATGAGGCAATTCGTGCACTTGGAGAGCTGAAGAAACTCAAGTCTGGCGGTGGCGAAGGCGCAGCCGACCCAGAACAGACAGCCTCTGCGGGCGATCATGTCAGCCGCGAGCGTCAGCGCCAAGTGGTAGAGGCCTTCCTCTCTGCATCGCGCGACGGCGACTTCGACGCGCTTCTTGACATCTTGCATCCCGAGGTGGTCTTGCGCGCCGACAGTGTGGCGGTGAAAGCGACGGCGATGCGGGCGAAGTTCGGAGCACCACTACTCGAAGAAGAGCTAGGTGGTGCATCTGCTGTTCCGCGGACCTTCGCTGGCCGAGCTTCAGGCGCGGAGCCTGCACTCGTCAACGGCTCGCCGGGAGCCGTGTGGGCACCAGGTGGCCGTCCGACTGGAGTCTTTGTCTTCGCAATCCGCAACGACAAAGTCGTTAGCATCGACGTCATCGCCGATCCCGAGATGATCCGAACCCTCGACCTCGTCTTGTGACACATAGCAGCGTTCATTCTCTTGACTTGTGTCCACGACCAAACATAATGATGTGTTTCAAAAACGAGACTGACATTCGCCCCCGAAGGTTTGCCAAGATGTGACCCGTCCTTTTCGCCAGCTGTGGATACTACTGCCTTACCTCCTCGAAATAGTCCAAGACTCACGTATTCAAGTGCAGTGAGGTTATCCCAGGTTAAAGGAGATAAGGAATTTAGCCGCATTGTCTTCAGTTGGCATAAGAGACGCTCTTTCGGGACCTACTTACGCCGAAACCTCTCCAGAATATTTGCGACACTGCTCGGGACCCTACGCTGTTCAAAGAGCCAACTATACAGTTGCTGCATGGCCTCTGCACAGACCCCCGCGACTCCTCCCACAGCTGGCCCATTCCCGTCCGAAAATGACTCAAGGTAGCTACGGACAACCGCCTCCAATTATCCCACTCGAGTAGTCGCTTTGCAGAAAGATAAATAGTATGATCTCCCACTTTCGAACCACCCACCATCCCGAAATTAAGAATTTGAATGACTGGCGATACACCACAAGGTAGTTTCGCAAATCGCTCAAAAAGAACGCTTCAATCCTGGGAAATTG
>JAJZIP010000318.1 GCA_021810525.1 Actinomycetes bacterium
TCCAGCACCCCACTGCTGCGGAGGTGTTCGACGGTTTTGGCGATGGCCGCTAACGGTCCGAGTTGAACAGTGTCTGGAATCTGAGCCAGTTTTGTAAGCCCTGCGCCAGCTTCGAACGAGCTGTTGCAGACTGCGGAGAGGGATTTCGCAGCTAGTTCGACAACGAGGCAATTTCCGATTCTCTGAGACAGTTTGTCTTTGCCGAAGCGTTTTGAAGAGCCTCCGGCAAGAAGTATCCCTACACATGGCTTTGGGATCTGACCACGGCTCATCGCATTTGTGACAGAATCTCTCGTTATGCCCATATGAGAGATTCTAAATCGAAACTAAACGTTTCGCGGGTCTGACTTTTGGCGGCGATATTTTGGATCTAGCTCATTGAGCGGCTTGCCGGCCGGCCATTTCCATGCGTCTTAGAGTTGGTGTTCTGTTAAGCTAGAGGCAACCGAGCTCATCTTTGCAGAAGCCTCCATGTCCTCCTTGATCGGATCGGACTTCTCAACCACGCCCGCTCCGGCTCGCAAAACGAGGTTGCCTGAGGTAATTTGAACCGATCTGATATTGAGTATCCAGGAGCCGTCGCCATTTTCCTTCTGGTATCCGACTAGTCCCCCATAGAGCCCTCTGTCGAGGGGTTCAGAGCAAAGGATATATTTGATCGCATCGTCGAATGGTTCTCCATTGATTGCCGCTGTAGGAGCAAGGTGAGCTGCGACTTCGATGCTCGTGAACGGTTGAGGAGAACTCTGTGTGCCGGAGATCCAGCTTGAGAGGTGAACGAGTTCCTTGTATCTCACGAGGGCAGGATGCGCTTGGGATCTCGCATTGATGCCCAGTTCCTCGAGGCGGTTCATGATCTGTTTTACGACAATCTGGTGCTCTTCGTTGTCCTTGTCGGAAAGTAAAAGCAAGGCTTCGTCTTGAGCGCGGGCCGTACCGGCCAGCGGATAGCTGGCGATCGTTGTGTTTTGCCTGTTTACGACGAGTTCTGGTGAGGCACCGACATAGTTGTCAGTGCTGAACAAGTAGGTGTCGGGTCTATCGTGTGCAAGCTGCTCAAGTAACTGATCAGCTCTGGGGAGGTGTGGACCGCTCAGGAATGCGGCCTTCGACAAAACCACTTTCTTGAGTGAGCTTGTTTTGATCGCCTCGACTGCGTCGACTACGCGGGAGCGGAACTCGAGTGAAGACTCAGTCTCCTCAGCATCCAGAGTCCAGGAAGAAAGCTGGGGCTCGACTAAACGACCTTGCAGGATCTCGTGGAGGAGCGCCGATGCAACTCGTTCTCTGCCCTGTGGGCAAGAGATCTGGATCGGGCCTTCCGCAGGAAAAACAACAGCTGCGATCGGAATAACTACCTCGAATGCAATAGAGGGGTTGAATGGAATTGCGGCAGTCAGGAAATGCTCGTGACTCAGCCGCTCCGTCAGGGAGGGGTCGTAATGCTCCTTCTGATGTGGATCGAAACTGAGAAGTCCCTTTTCGACTCTGAAGCTGCTGTTCTTGCCGACAGCGACCACCCTTTCCTGCGCGCCAGTCACGTAGGCGCTTCGGGAGAACTTCGAGGCCCTCTTGAAGAGGCTTAGTGGACCCAGTTGCGATATCTCTTCAACAAGATGGGCATCGAGTATCAGATTCATGCCATCATCGTTTCTTCGCCGTGAAGAGTTGGGCCGCGCCGGTGGCCAGCAATGCATGCGAGATCTCTGAGAAGCCGGCATTTACGAGCATCTCGATGATCGCGGCAGTCGGCGGAAGGTAGCTCACTGAGGCTGGGAGATACTGGTATGCCTTTTTGTCACTGAGGAGAGCGCCAATGAGAGGGACGATCTTGTTGAAATATATTCCGTGTCCGACTCTCATGATCAGAGACGACGGTTGGGCGACTTCCAAGAGGGCGATTTTTCCGCCGGGTTTCAGGACTCGGTACAGTTCCAAGAAAACCGGGAGCAGCTCCGTAAAGTTTCGAAGAGCAAAACCGCAAGTCACACCGTCAAATGAATTGGCTTTGAAGGAAAGATTCAGGGCATCTGAAACGACGAGGTCGGCTGACAGGCGGGAGTGAGAGAGCATTCCATGGGAAAAATCACATCCGATACAGCGATAGCCCTGTAGACGTGCCATCTTCACAAAGTCTCCCGTTCCGCACGCAAGGTCGAGAATAGTCGAGCCGGAAGGCAGGCTGAGGCTCTTGAGGCTTTGCTTCCTCCAAATCTGGTCGAATCTGAATGTCATAATCCTGTTCAGTCTGTCGTATGTGGGAGAGATGGAATCGAACATCTCTCGAACGAAGACTTCCTTTTCCTTGCCGGTCGGCAATTGAGCGTTTGGCATTAGCTTTCCCGCTTTCCCAAGTCTGTCCCAGAGGACGTCGTCATCACATTCCTAACCGCTTCGATTTCGTGTTGGGCGCCCACCTCCTCAAGGTGGCGTTGCGCAAGCGCTAGGAGTGTCCGTTCGAAGTGTCCTGCTACAAGTGCAACCGCAGCTGGTAGAAGTCGGTTAAACGCCTCTATGAGTTGCGCGCTGGATCCAGGAGATTCGTTCTTTTGCGTGATTGGATTGCGAACATATTCGTCGAACAGCTCGATAGCCAAAAGTGCATTCTTCCTTGTCGCGTGATGGTGGCTTTTTGCCAGCTCCAAGAGTTCGGATAGGGGGATACCCGACTCCAAAATTGCCAGTCCTGCACGTGCCATCTCTATGTCGCTCGATGGAAATACCTCTAGATCGTTGATCTTCACTGGAGGAATCAGGCCCTCATTGACCAAAGACTGTAGCAGAGGTCTGGGAATCGAGGTCCTTTGAGAGAGCTCGTCCATTGTCAGATATTCGGCGGTATGTCCTGCTCGGATCGGCTTTGAGAGGGCGTCGAACAGCGACC
>JAJZIP010000319.1 GCA_021810525.1 Actinomycetes bacterium
GCCTGATCGTCACGAACTCGAAGCTCTGACCGGACCAGGGATGGAACGGATGCGTTACCCGAATACTCTGCTGTGCAGCATTGGATTCAGGTGTAGTTGACGGCATACTCCAACGCCCCCATGGAGTCATTCTGGGGAAGAATGCAGGTCGAGCTTCTCAACCGGAAGAAATGGACCACGATCGTCGAGCTGACCCAAACATAATGATTGCTATTGGCCTGGGTATTTGCGCGAGATATTCTGCTCAAAAGTGACGCCGCGTCACTTCTTGTTGATATGAAATACGACCGAAAATGCGCCGGACTCGTTCGAGTAGTTTGGCTCCAGTACGCCAGAAGCCGACCTATATGTTTTGTAATGGCACCATTTACCTGGATGAATGGAGTTGCAAACCATCGATTCGATGGAAATAATGTACGAAACACGGAGTCTAACTCACCGCCTCGCATCCAAAAGCCCAAGGCTCAGGCTTAATATGCTGTGCCACTAGTGATGGCAAACTAGTTGGTTCAAACTGCTTGCGCCATGGCAATCGGGACTGGTCAACCCATCGAGACGAGATTTTCAGAGAATGCGTGAGGATCCCAGACCGTTGAACCAGGCGCCAAGAATCCTATCAGACATGCCGATTATAACGCAGGGAACACAAAGGGGTCGTTTGATGCAAGTAGGGCCCAACTGTCGTCTCGTGTGCACGATCCTTACGAGCAAAAGAGGGTTGTCGGAGCTACCTGAATACGAGCGGCAGAGAAAGGTATCTGAGGCCCCTTATAATTGCTGAAGCTTTGGAAGCTGAAGTGGCAGCTGTAATTGCGGAGCTGAAGACAAATGGAGCCGATGTTGTTAGAAACGGTTATCTTCTCGAACGAAAGATAACATGCGCAATCGGAGATGTTGAGGTCAAAGTCCCACGAATCCGTTCAAAAGAAGGCGAGCCGATCAACTTCTCATCCACGCTTGTTCCCAAGTATTTGAGACGAGCAAAGTCCATCTCAGCCTGGGCAGTCTATGCCTATCTCAAGGGAGTCTCTGAAGCTGACATGGCAAAAGTATTAGAAGTAGTCCTTGGCGATGGTGCCAAAAAGCTCACTCCTTCTGTGGTATCGGCACTGAAATAGGAGTGGATATCTGAGTTCAATACCTGGAAGAAGAGGGATCTCTCTAAAACTTGCTTCGCCTATCTTTACGCCGACGGAATCTACCAGTGCAATTGAGTATTCATAAGCGTGCTGGATATCGTCATCAGAAATACCGTGTCGTCGCTTAGAGCTAGAGGAAAGTGCACAGCTTTTGGATCTATACCTCAAACCTTCTCTTCAGTTCGGCGCCAGCGTTCTTGTAGCTATACTTATAGCCATGAATGTCACTGAACAGTTTTCATTAGCAGATGTGAAGAATCGACTTTCCCAGATAGTTGATCACCTCGAGCGCGAGCACGGGCGTGTTGTCATTACAAAGCACGGTCGTCCTGCAGCAGTTCTAATCAGCATCGATGACCTGGAATCTCTCGAAGAAACTCTGGAAATTCTCAGTAACGCAGAACTCTTGAATGAACTCCGTCAAGCCAGAAGGGAGACGGTGGAAGGTAAAGGTGTCTTACTTACTAAGGATGAGGCGCTTGAACTTCTCCGAAAACCTTGACTACATCAGAGTCCTTTGAGATCGAATGGTCTCCCACAGCTCGCCGATCATTAGAGCGGCTTCCCGAAAAAGCCGCGATTTCAGCGTTGGAGTACCTCTACGGTCCGCTTGTGGCCTCACCGTATCCCCTCGGCAAGCCTTTGCACTTTGAACTCGAAGGACTTCACAGCGCCCACCGTGGAGATTACCGCATACTCTATGAAATCGACCAAGAGAAACGGCGCATCAGGATCCAGATGATTGAGCATCGTTCAAATGTCTATCGTCGCCGCCAATAGCCTGGTGTGCATACAGCAGCTGTCGCAATCGATCTTCCAATGACGCAAAACGGACGACCTTGATTCAGACGCTGGGATGCATTCGAGGCCATCAGATATAAACAAGCATCGTGAGCCGCTTTCCGAGCGTTCCCTGCTTGTTGAAGAAGCCCCAGAGACCTATAAGCGCACCGACCAGCTCGAGGGGCATCACTTTCCTGTGGTTGACCAGCTTCCGGCCAACGACACCAACCGATGAGCCCGAGGTACTGAGGATCTTCCGAAAATCAAAATCATCGCCACCAACATTGTTGTCATGCCGTGCGCTTATCCTAAGACTTCTGGTGTGACTGACCTCGTACGTCGCATTCTAATCTTCTGGATTCTCGAGTTGGCTTACCCTTGCCTTTTCGACAATTGATGCAAGATATTGATCAGGAATGGCACGCCTGAAACTCTCGCCAGCTTCGATGAAGAAGCGGATGTAGTTGTCGTACTCGTCTCCTTTACTGATGTCTCCATGACGAGTTGCACTGATCCTGCACAGCTTCCTACCATCTACAGAATCCCACTTCAATGTTTCTCCGAAGTCGCGTTCTATGCGATCTTTGTCAACTTCCAATGACCTGAAAATCGCATGCGACTCCCTGATTGAAGGAGATCCGATCTCAAAATCCTGTCTAACGATCCCGCCAGACGAGAAGACACTCACATGCCCTGTGCCTTTCTGGCTCCCGTGCATCCAAATATAACTACCTTTGACCGGGGTGGCCCTAGTCCAGTCCGGGTGCCTCTGATGCAGTTTCTCAAGATATTTGGTCCAAAATGCACGATACAACTCGGCCCAAGCACTCTGTTGGTCAGAAGCTGATGCCTTTACTGCTTTGCCCCAGTCGCTTGGTTGAGCAATCACCTTTAGGAGTGGTGCGGGATCCGAATCACCAATCTTTACAACCTCAAGTTCAATTCCGAAAAAGGGCTTTCCA
>JAJZIP010000056.1 GCA_021810525.1 Actinomycetes bacterium
TGCAAAGGCCTTTAGAAATGCACGCTGGTTCCAGTAGCCTTCAACGCGGCTGATCAATCCTTCGCCGGTGACGGTAATCACATCGATTCCGTCTGCCTCCGCCTTTGTGCCCGACAGAGACTCAACTACCATATGCCACTGCACGGCTACGGAATTGCCTGCGGGATGAACACTTAGAGGACTTATCTCCAGATGTCGCGACACAGAGCACAGCCCCTTAGAGAAATACTTTGCAATTTCAGCTCGGCCCTTTCGCGTCGTGCTCCCTACGGGGTCTTCCAACTCTCCGTCTTCGGTGAAAACAGCTGAAATCATCTCCGGATCCAACGCACTCAGGCCGGCGAAGTACCCCTTGAGTGCCTGTAGGGTTACCTCGTCGCTGGTAGTACTCTGCTCGGACATTCGAGACCTCCTAGGTGGCGTACAAAACTCTTCGGCTGCTTCTTGAAGAAGGGCTGCCATTTCGACGAAATTCTTGCATACTTTAGCGATGGCCACCAATTCGAAAGCAAGAATGCCATCGCCACCTGAACGGTCGCCGCTTTGAACGACGAAGAAACAAAACTCGAAAAAAATCGTTGCCAAATAGGCTCTACATGCTTCACGGCCGCCACATAGCAGAGCGCCGGAAAAAAGCCGGAACAGCTGGTCTCTGCCGGCTAATGTCCAGCTATGGCCTTATGATACTAACGCTGCTGACTGTTCGAAAAGATCCGCAATGCTATCGACCACTGCCAATGATCGTTTTGCATCTCCAACACGGGAGCGCTTCTCTCGACAAGTCTCGCGTTGATCCTTGGCATCGCGAAACCCGATATCACATCAACCGCCAGCTTCGGCAGCCGGGGAGTTCATGAAACTTGCTATCCACTCCAGTGATTCGGGGTTGGAGATGGCTCCGGTCGAGGCAACTCTTTCCAGAGGTTCTCCGAGCAGCATCCGCCGAACCGGGACCTCAACTTTCTTTCCATTTAGAGTCCGCGGAACCTGTGGAATTGCGAACCACTTGTTCGGAACATGCCTCGGAGAAAGCTCTTCCCGGATCTTTGCCTTGATTCGTGCGATCAACTCCTCGTCGAGCTTCTTATTAGGTTTCATGACCAAAAATGCAATGATCTCGCCCTCGCTGCCCAATGCCGAGGTGTCGATAACCAAGGAATCACTGACTTCGTCAAAGGCCTCTATGACCCTGTAGAACTCAGCCGTGCCCATGCGGATCCCGTCTCGATTGAGAGTAGAGTCCGAACGTCCGAATATCACTGAAGACCCGTCTGGATCGATCCGAATCCAGTCACCGTGACTCCAGACTCCAGGAAATAAATCGAAATACGAGGAGCCTAGAAGGGTGCCATCGGCATCACCCCACAAATAGACCGGCATCGAGGGCATGGGCTCGGTTACGACCAACTCGCCAACCTCTCCATATCGAGCCTTGCCCTCCGGGGAATATGACTCTATCGCAGCACCCAGCGCTCGCGCAGACAGCTTTCCCGCATATGTGATGCTGATCGGGGAAGACGCCAGAAAGGCTGTACATACGTCAGTGCCACCGCTAGCCGAGACTATCTGAACTCTAGGTCCAAGCTGGTCGTGGAGCCACTCGAAGCAATCCAAAGACAGTGGGGCGCCTGTAGAGCCGAGAAGCCTCAACCTGGAGAGTTCGAGATCTTTCAGCTCAATCTTTGTCTTCATACAATTCGCGATGTAAGGGGCCGACGTTCCAAACGCAGTGATTCTCAGCTGCTCTGCAAGTTTCCACAACCTGTAAAGATCGGGGTATCCCGGGCTCCCGTCAAAGAGAACAATGTCTGAGCCGACCAAGAGCCCACCGATGAGAAAGTTCCACATCATCCAGCCCGTCGTTGTGAACCAGAAGAAGCGCGAGCCGGGACCAAGATCCAGTTGAAAAGACATCTCCTTGATCAGTTCCATCGTTATCCCACCATGGCTGTGGACGATCGGCTTTGGAAGGCCCGTTGTGCCCGATGAATATAGAATCCACAAAGGTTCGGAGAATTCGACGCGCTCGAAACTAAGGGGCTTGCCCTCACTGCCAAACTCCGCCCAGTCCTGGCGCAGCTTTGAAGTAATCGAGATGCCACCTGCGCCTCCGGTGTAATCGATGAGTATCACAGTCTTCAGGGAAGGTATCGCCGCCACCACCTCCTCAACGACATTCTTGCGGTCCTGCTTCTTGCCTGAATAGATATAGCCATCGATGGTGAAGAGCACCTTCGGCTCTATCTGGGAGAAGCGGTCCACAACTGAGTTGGTACCGAAGTCTGGTGCGCAGCACGACCAGACGGCTCCGATCGATGCCGCGGCGAGAAAGGCGATTAAAGCCTCTTCTATGTTAGGCAGGTACCCAACAACCCGATCGCCTTTGGAGACACCGATCTGCCTAAGCCCGTACGCTATCCTAGATACCTCGTTCCAGAGCTGAGAGGCGGAGATGATCCGCGTCCCTTGCCTCGTCTCCGAAACTGCGGCGATGGTCGCTTCGCCCTGGAAGCTCCTGAACGCATTCTCAGCAAAGTTTATTCTTGAATCCGGAAAGAATCGAAAGCCTGGCATCTCATGACTTGTAAGCACGAGGTGGCGGACGTTTTTCGGTATAGGGACATTAGCCCCGGAAAGCATTGGAGGGCGATCTCCCACGATTCCGAAGTATCTCCAGCAGAGATCCCAAAATGCCTCTAGCTGAGTCACCGAGTATCTCCAGAGTTCTGGGTAGTCCGCAAAGACAATTCCGTGGGAGATCCTCATATAGTCAATGAAGCGGTCGAGCGCAGAGTCCCTCGGAGGCCGTTGCTCGGGTATCCAGATTGGTGAACCTTCGCTCAGTGCCATCGCGATTCCTTAACTTCTCGATTTCTCCATAGCAAGCTTGAAGCTAACATCGTTTTCGTAAGAGATCTCACTCATCGGCTTCGGTTCCGACGGAGTTTCGTCCCGCTTCTTCGACACGCTCCAAGACTTCGGCTTGAAGATCGACAAAGCGCAACATTTTTCGTGTTTCCATCTGGGACCGCGGTCTGGGAAGATCGATCTTGATTTCTGCGAGGATGGTCGACGGTCGAGCCGACAGAACGAAAACCCTGTCACTGAGATAGACGGCTTCACCTACGTCGTGAGTCACCATAAGGACCGAGAATCTCGAATCGGTCCAGAGAGATTGCACGACGTCTTCCAAGTGATTTCGCGTCAGAGCATCCACAGAGGCGAAGGGCTCATCCATCATGAGCACTCTAGGGTTCGAAACCATGGCCCGTGCAAGCGCTGCACGCTGCTGCATGCCTCCCGAGAGTTCCCATGGATAACGAGTTGCAAAGCCCTTGAGACCTACCTGCTCGAGGGCGTCCCCCACACGCCTCTCTTTCTCCGCATTGGGGTACGCTCTTGCCCCCATAGCTACGTTCTTGCCGATCGTGAGCCAAGGGAAGAGGCTCTTGTTGTACTCCTGGAAAACGATGGAGATACCCTGAGGCACTTCGGTGATCGGCTTTCCCTCAAACGACACTTTTCCACCGCTCGGCATTCTGAGTCCGGATGCCGCACGCAAAAGCGTCGTCTTTCCACAGCCCGACGGGCCCACGACGCTCACGAACTCGTGCTCGGCCAGCTCAAGGGTGACGTTTTTCGTCACCTCATTCACAAAGCCATCACGACTCCGGATTGAGACTTCGAGGTTCTTGATGTCAAGCACCGGATTAAGCATCGATCATTCCTCCCACGGTACCTCGTTGCCAAGCCAGCATCCTTCTTTCGAATACCAGAAATAGAGAGTCAAATATCCACCCCAGCGAGGCCAGGATTATCACCCCGCCGTAGCTGCCACTGATATTGAAGGACTGCTGCGCATTTGATATGTAATACCCAATGCCGCTACCGCCCCCAAGCATCTCCGCCACCACCATTACCACCAGCGACACGCTAAGAGCTATCCGAAGTCCGGCGAAGATCTGGGGGCTCGCTGCAGGGAGGACAACCCTCAGAAAGAGGCTCTTCCCGCGTAGGCCGTATGTCTTAGCGGTATCGAGCATCGTCGGCTCGATACTCGATGTTCCGTTGGCCGTATTGATGAGAATGGGCCATATCGCTGCCGTCACGATCGTGGCTATGACCATGTGGCCGTTGATCCCGAAAATCACAACCGCAATTGGCACCAGAAGCGGAGTCGGCAGCGAGCGCAAAAAATCAAAGAGCGTTCCCGTCCAGGTTCTTGCATTCTCGTTATACCCGATGATCAAACCTGCGGTTATGCCAACTATAGCGCTGATGACAAACCCGAGGATAGTCCTTCCTATCGAAGGCAATATGTCCGAAACAAGGATGTGACCCGTGACAAGGCGCACTGCCGCGACGATGGAGGTGGTAAAAGTTGGGAAGATCGTCTTTCCGATGGCAGTCGCTGCCAATTGCCAGGCAACGGCCAAGACAACTAGGCCCAGCCACCCCAACGAGATCCTCAGGAGTGCGCTACGGCCCTTTTGATTGGCTCCAGCCACCGTCAGCTCCTTTCCCCTTGAGACTTCCACGGCAGCGCCCGATCAATCATCTTCAGGTACACGGCATTCAACGCCCACCCGAGAAAGCCGCCGACAATGACTCCGGCAAACATTGTCGCTGTGGCGTTGCCCTGCTGTGCCAACAGCACGAACTGGCCCAACCCTCCTGTTCCACCTACAAGTTCAACAGACACCGTGACCACAAGAGCCAAGCTAATTGCAACCTGAATCCCGCTCGCGATCATCGGTGCCGCCGCTGGGATGACAACTCGGCGGATCAGCTCGAGCCGGCGAAGGCCGAGTGCATGGGCACTCTCGAGATACCTATTGTCCACCTGATGAACCCCAGCCCGTGCATTGATGAATATCGGCCAGAACGCCGCAAACGAGACAAGTCCGGCGGTCATCTTGAGTCCGAGGCCCGCAATCAAGATGGCGATAGGTATCAGTGCCAACGAAGGTAGCGGCCGCATCATCCTGACGAGAGTCTCGGTGGCCGCATCAGCGATCCGCGATCTCCCCACAAGGGTCCCGATGATGACGCCGGCTATGGCAGCCACGACGATACCAAGAGCCCATGCCTCCAACGTTCCCAATGTTGCGGAAGCGAGCTTTCCAGAGTTAGACAGGATCGCTGCAAATGTTGCAGTTGGCGTGGGCAAAGCTGCCTCGTTCACTACGTGTGAGACACTGAGAAGCTCCCAGAGGAGCAGGGCAATGACCACACCGCCCAACGGTCGCAGACGTCCATAGCTGCGGCGGCGGCCTCTTTGGAGAGTCTTGCCTTGCTCCTCTTGATTAGTTTCGGTTATCTCGCGTATCACACCGGCACTCTTGAAGTTACGGCCTCAAAAAGCAAACTCACGAAGTGGCTCCAGACCAAACCAACTGGCTTACTGGAATGACCGACTTAATCCAGCCAAGCTGCTTCATAAGAGATTCTTGTCCTTGGATACTAGAGCTATCGAGCTTCGAACTCCACACCGGCAGTTTGAGGTTCGACGCTACCGAGGTGGGAATCGTGGTGTACGTAGGGATGATCTGACGTACCAAGCTCGGGTTGGACGCAGCGAAATCAAGTGACTCATTCATCGCCGTGACAAATCGCTTCACAAGCCCCGGGTTGTTCGAGATCTCGCTGGTTGTTGTGAAATAACCTGCCACCAGCAGGCCCGGCTGCATTCCTTCAAATAGCGGGGAAAGGATCTTCCCACCGTGCGCATTGATTGAGGCCACGAATGGCTCGACCTCGGTCACAGCCTGAATCTGACCCGCGCTGAGCGCAGATGGCATGTTGGGGAAACCCATCGCCACTACGTGAACCGACTTCGGGTCTACGCCGTTCTTGATCAGTATGCTGTCCAGTGCCAGCTCATTCTCTCCTTGGGTGGCATTGGCGGCAATCGTCTTGCCGGCAAGATCTTTAATGCTGCTGATCCCGCTGTTAGCGTTCACCTGAATAGCCGACCAAGCATCTGCGGCTGTCGAAGCAGCGGAGTCACCCGACGCGACGAATTGCAGAGGCAGCTTCTGGGCTACGGCTTGGATAAGGTTGGCTGTGGCGCCGAACCCGAACTGAAGCGTTCCTCCGACTACCGCGCTTGCGACTGCGGCCCCGCCTTGAAGAGCGTGGGGCACCACGGTAAGTTTTTGCTTGGCAAAGAAGCCCTGCTTTATGCCAAGGTAAAGGGGCGCCACATCGGCGATCGGAAGCACGCCGACATTTATGGTCGCTGGGGTCAGGGCTGCCGAAGTTGTCGCAGACTGCACCGGCGCTGACGTCGTAGTACTCTGCGTTGAGCTAGATGAACTTCCGCAGGCTGCTGCGATAAGTCCCAGCGATGCAATCACCGATGCTCCGGCAATGCTTCGCACCGCTTTGCGTTTTGGTTTCATTAAGGATTTCCCCCTTTTTGTTTGAAATGCCACTTCTGATTGTTGATGCCGCGATAGTTTTCGAATGCTTGTGACACGCCGGCAAAGTTGAATGTCACGAGCCAAGGCTGTTAGGGTCTACATCCAGGCATTTGCGGGTGGTGGCTCCGTTCCATACGCCTCGAACCAGGAGATCACCGTAGACCGCAGGATTCCGAGCTTTTCAATTTCCGCCTCTATGACATCACCCGGGCGAAGGTAGAAATCGAATGGGTTGGGCATGCTTGCCGCGACGCCTTTGATCGTTCCCGTGGTGACGACGTCACCAGCGCTGTATGTTTGTGGTGAATGATACGCCACCAGCTGCGGGATCGAAACCGACATTCTCGAGGTGTTCGATTTCTGCCGAACGTCACCATTTACACGAAGCTCCATCTCTAGATCGTGCGGATCACCGACCTCATCAGCGGTGACTATCCAAGGTCCGATAGGACAAAAGGTGTCTATCGCCTTGCAGAAAGAGAAGACCCCGGATTCCATCTCTTTTCGCTGAATATCGCGAGCAGTGACGTCGTTGAAGATCATGTATCCGGCTATATGGTCGAGCGCTTGCTCGGCAGAAAAGAACTTTCCCGCCTTGCCGATCACTATCGCCATTTCGAGTTCGTAGTCGAGTTCTTTTGTAAGTTGCTCTGGGTACACAATGGACTCGCCGGGTCCTATTATTGCGTCCACGTTTTGAAAGAAGACGATTCCCTTGTTGACTGGGTGAGACCAATTCACCCTCGCCAGGTCCTCGTGGTGCTCACGGAAGTTTCCGGCGGTGTGAAAGAATTTCTTTGGAACTATGGGCGCCCTAAGCTTCGCCTCGGACAGCGAAACTATCTCACCCGTCTCACCTACGGCGCCGTCTCGTTCGAAGTACTCGCGCATGGTTGAACAGTCGAACTCGACAATCACATCACCGTCAATCCGTCCAACTCGTCCAGAATCGAAGGTCACTAGTTTCATGCTTCCCCCCAAGCGGTTTTACTTAGTAAAAGTGACTTTCACAATTTGATAGACTATAACTCAATTTCCAACGATGTCAAGCGGCAGCAAAAAATGTCTGATGCCAGAAGTTGAGTGAGGCTTGAAATATGACGCCAATTTGATCAATTCGACTTTAGATTTGCCGATTCACGGTTTCCCTGGAAGGGTCAATCTTCAAGAAGTCCTGGTGGGATGGGCGATGATTTGCCGTCGCCAGGTGCAAGGCGGAACGGAATCGCCAAACTTCAATAATTGATGGCTTCTGTTGACAAGCCTCCGCAATCGTGCAACACTGAAAGTCACTTTTACGTAGTAAAACTACATGCATGAAGGTAGGGGGAATTTGAGCGAGAATTCGGCACCGGCCGCGGAAGCCGACTGGCTGGGATTGAACGGAGCCAGGGTGCTGATCGCGGGAGTCGGTGGACTTGGGGGTGCTTGCGCGAGGGCTTTTGCCAGAGTCAATGCTCGTGTGGCGATCGCAGATAACGATGCGGAGCATTTAGCGAAGATGGCAGGAGACCTAAGTCAAGATTGTGTCAGCATTGCGGCGGATCTCTCCGACCCTCATGACGCAAGCACTGCGGTCTCTGATGCCGTTGCAGCTATGGGTGGGATCGATGTGCTGGTTCATGCGGTTGGGATCAATATTCGCAAGCCGGTTTTGGAATTTGAACCCGAGGAGTGGCACCGAATCCAAAAGGTGAATCTGGACAGCGCATTCTGGCTTTCTCAGGCAGCCGGCAGGATAATGGTTCACCAAAACAGGGGCAGAATCGTGATCATCTCGTCGGTATCCGGTCTTCTCGCACACGCGAATCATGCACCTTATGCAGCCTCCAAGGGTGCAATAAATCAAATGATGAGGGTCATGGCAAGGGAGTGGGCGCCGTATGGCGTGACGGTTAATGCTGTCGCTCCTGGATACATCGAGACGGAACTCACTCAGGCCTATCTGAGCCAAGAGGGCCATCGGCAAGCCCTTTCCGAGATGGTTCCAGCCGGTCGGCTCGGAAATCCCGACGAACTCACTGGACCGATTTTGTTTCTTGCCTCGTCGCATGCCTCTTTTGTCACTGGCCATGTCCTGTACGTGGACGGGGGACGGACACTTGTTTGATATCACGAGAATCTAAAAATCACGAGGTAAACGGATT
Organism: Actinomycetes bacterium; assembly: GCA_021810525.1. GTDB lineage: Bacteria > Actinomycetota > Acidimicrobiia > Acidimicrobiales > Acidimicrobiaceae > SCQM01. The sequence continues at coordinate 8,573 of JAJZIP010000056.1, forward strand.
TTGCTTGAAAGGAGATGCTAATGACTAAGTCGGATGATTTGAAGCCCGTTGCTTTCACACAGCCGGTGTATCCTCGATTTGCTGGGAAGTGGGTCATGGTTACCGGTGCCGGAACAGGATTTGGAGCTGCTCTGGCCCAGCGTGCTGCGGCGGAAGGGGCGAACGTTGTAGTTCACTACAACACGTCGGAGACAGGAGCAAAAAGAACAGCTGAGTTCGTCAGAGCTTCTGGCGGGCAGGCCAAGATCGTTCGCGCTGACCTTCGCAGCTGGGAAGAGATCAAGGCGATGACAGACGATGTCTGGGAGTTCACCGGCGGGCTCGACGCCCTGGTGAACAATGTCGGAGACATAGCAACCGACCAGATGTCATGGCGTGACATCAAAGAGGACGTGGTCGACCGTGTGCTGGCCGTGGACATAAAGGGGACCATGCTGATGGTGCACGAAAATGGGGAGCGCATGCTGGCGCAAGGCCGCGGCGCTATCGTCAACATCGCCTCCACCGTCGTCGTCAAGGGGAGTCCCCGCGCCCCGCAGTATGCTGCTGGCAAATACGGGATAATCGGCATAACCAAGTCCTATGCTGCTGCATTCGCCCCAACGGTGCGCGTAAATGCATTCGGCCCAGGCTTCATGGAGACCGAGTCCACCCTGACAAGGGAGGACTGGAACAATGGGCGGCGGGAGAGGGTGTTGTCGCAGACTCCAATGGGACGGATTCCTCCGCCCGAGGAGCTAGCGGCGGCGGCGCTTTGGCTCGCTACCGAAGACACATCACACATGACTGGCAACTTCATCATGTGCGATGGAGGTTACTCGATGATCGGAGCATGAGTTGGCCGGATTTGGCCTCCCTGGATTGGCCAGCGTAGGCGGCCGGGCAACTCTTGTGTGGTCGGACAGCTACGCCGACGTAGAAAGAATCAGCTCTGGCCGTTTTAGCAGTGACCCGCAAGAGGCGCTGCGCGCGTGGGACCGCTTCGAAGATTGGGCGAGGAGCGTCGAACCTGAGACGTCGGGCTTGCCTCATCCGCATCTGCTGGGTCCACCGGTACCCCACCCCAGCCAGGTTTTTGCTGTGGGCCTCAACTACAGAGACCATGCAGCGGAGGCTGGCTACGACACGAGTGGCCTTCCTCAAGTATTCACAAAGTTTCCCAGCTGTCTGGCAAGCCCATTTTCGACTGTGGCTGTGACCAGCCCGCGACTTGACTGGGAAGTGGAGCTTGTGGTCGTGATAGGCAGAACGGGCCGAAATATTGACGAGGCTGGTGCATGGTCGTCCATTGCTGGACTCATGATAGGGCAGGATCTTTCAGCACGCGATGTGCAGCTGGCAGGGGCGGCTCCCCAGTGGAGCCTGGGCAAGTCATTCAAAGGATTCGGGCCCATCGGTCCTTGGATCACGATGGCAAGCGGGGTTGCCAATCGCGACGATCTTATGATCGAATGTGAACTCAGCGGAGAGCTAATGCAAAGAGATCGCACTTCGAACATGATCTGGTCGGTTGCTGAACTCGTGGCAAGGATCTCTAGCGTTTGCGAGTTGGCCGCCGGGGATCTTATCTTCACCGGGACCCCCTCCGGCGTTGGAAACCGTCGGCAGCCTCCGGTATTCATCAGCCCTGGAGACCGGCTGACCAGCCGCATAGCAGGTCTTGGTGAGCTGATAAACGATTTCGTGTCTCCCGTATTGGGTGCCGGCGGTTGATTGGATCTCGATATGCGACTGGCTAGAAATTCACGAGAAGTGCTGACTGATGAGCAGAGGCTTCTCTACGATGAGATATCCGGGGGGAAGCGATCTTTGGGACGTCAGAGCTTTTCCCTGGTCGGAGAGGATGGAGCCCTCGAGGGTCCATTCAACGCAATGCTACTTTCCCCCAAGGTTGGTTTCGCTCTACAGGCACTTGGTACTTCGATCCGCTATGGCACCGGGCTTTCTCCCCGTGTTCGCGAAGGGGTAATCCTGATGGTTGCCGCGAAGTGGGACTGCGAGTTCGAGCGGCGGGCTCACGAACCCATTGCACTCGAGAGTGGCCTGTCCCACGATGAGATCAAGGACATAGGACTCGGGGAGACTCCTAGTGACCTCGACACGGCCGAGATGGCGGCTTTCGAGGTTTCCAGACGTCTCATCGACAATGGTGACCTCAGCGACGAGGAGTTTTATCGCTGCTCAAATCTTCTAGGCTTGGAAGCGATCTTCGAACTCAGCACTCTTGTCGGATATTACTCAACTTTGGCCCTCCAGCTTCGAATATTTAGGGTGTAATAGGTTGAAACTGTTGTGGGATTCTGTTTTGCGGGGAGCGGAAGTTCTCATGGGCATCCGCGAGATCACAGAACTCCTATTGCCGGGGTCCAAAACAACTTTGGCAGTGGGACTATGGCGGGGGGTAGAAGTGTATCCTTTGATCGGGCGCAATGGGACTTTGCCCGCGCATTTGGATGGAGTGGCCACCCCACTCCGGCTTCGATTCGGCCCACAGCACGTTGATCTGGGAGCATAAGATCTCATTGGAAAGTAGTTAGGGCAGGTTGAAAGATGGATTTCAGTGAACATGCAGGCATGATTTTTAGATCCTTGGACGAACCTGGTCTTCGACTGAGAACGAATTGCTGAGTAGATGAAATCATGAGCACAAACGAGCCAAACCCACCCAAGTCGAAAAGAGGTGAAGAACCCGGTTCTCCAACTCGTTCATATCGCATCGAGGCTCTGGCTAAAGGGTTGCGCCTGCTGTCTGTCTTCAGTGCGGAGCGGCCAGCCCTCCGCGTCAAGGATCTCGTAGACATAACCGGCATACCGATGCCCACCGTTTTCCGGCTCGTGGCGACGCTGGAGGAGGAAGGCTATCTGGAACGCACTACCGATTCAATGGTCCGTCCTGGAACAAGCGTCCTAGCCTTGGGATTCGCCGCAGTTCAAGGTCTTGACCTCGTGCAGAATTCGCGGTCAACCATGCGCGAACTTGCATCGCTGACAGGTGAGACCGTCAACCTTGGCGTCTTGTACAGCGATCAGGTCCTGTTCGTTGCAAGGATTCCTCGACGCGACAGCTTGCTGGCCGCAGGAATAAGGGTTGGATCGACTGTTCCGGCGGTCTTCTCTTCGATTGGCAAGGTCATTCTTGCTGACATGTCCGAAGAGGAGCTGAACAGGTGCATCTCGGATGCGTCCTTCAACGGACGATGGGGCCCAAACGCCGTGCGCACCATGGATGAGCTGGTTAAGCACCTTGAGGCGGTGCGCTGCGACGGGTACGTGATCCAGCAAGAGACGGCCATTCCTGGTTTGAGCTCCGTTGCGGCTCCGATCAGACAAGGCGGTGGAACCGTAGTTGCCGCAATCAACGTGGCTGTGTCGAGCAGCGAGTATTCAAAAAAGAGGCTGATGACTACACTTCTGCCGCCTTTGTTGGAGGCTGCTGGAGAGATCAGCTTACGTTTGGGCGGCCAGAGGTAGCGGCTCAAGCATGTCCGGAGTCACTGCCGCATTGCGCCATTTCCAGCCAGCTCGGCCTACGGCAAAAGACCGCGAGTCGACAAGAAGAGGCAAGGAGTCATCTCGCATCTCTATTCAAGCTTCGACGCTCTCGCTCAATTCGTCAGATATCCGCCGGGCTACGCGGGCGAGATGTGGAGCCAGCTCGATCAGTTGAAAGCGGTCCCAACGCGTGACAGGGCCAGCCACCGTAAGTGCAGCAATCGGAGTATTCTGTGGGCCTGTCACGGGCACCGCAATTGCGCGAACATCGACCAAGTGCTCTCCGAGATTGAGAGCGTATCCGACTTCCTTGATGTCAGAGAGTTCAAGTTCAAGCTCCTCCAGACTCGAGATCGTATGGTCGGTTATCTTGGTCAGCCCTTGCGGAAACCTGGCTCTCACGCTGCTTGACGGCAGGTATGCCAGCATCATCTTTCCCCCTGCTGCGGCATAGGCAGGGATCCGGCTTCCTGTTCGGGTTGCCACCCTCACAGACTGCCTTGACTCCACCCCGTCAAGGAACAACGCGTCCGGACCATCTAGAATGATCAGGTTGACCGTCTCGTTGACCTCGGCACCTAGCTGCTCAAGGTGTGGACGAGCTGTTAGAGGAAGGCTTCGCTCCTTTGTTCTTCGTCCCCCGAGGCTTACCGCCTTTGTGCCAAGTCGATATCTTCGCGTCACCGGGTCCTGATCGGCGAATCCGTGAGAGCGCAAAATGTTCAGGAGGCGATGGGCCGTAGAGATAGGGATGTTCAGCTCGCGCCCGATGTCGCTTATCCGCAACGACTCATAAGTGTCCAACAGCACCAGAGCGCTCAGAGCTTTGGAGACCGAGTCCGTAACTGATTGACTTTTCGGCATAGTGAAAATCTACCATTTCAACTTGCCAGGAAACGAGATATTCGATATGCTGAAATAGATTTACACAAATTTTCCATTATATGGAAGACTATGGGTCCTTGAGGCTCTGATGCCGGAGCACTTCCTTAGGGTTGAAGACTCCATTAACGTTTTCACACCCAAACGAACTCAGTTCCGCATGCACTCGAGGCTGGTTGGGGTTGTCATGGCGCAAAGTCCATGGCCGAGAGGGGTCGCATGCCAAAGAGTGAACAGGAGAGGATCGAGAGTGGCATCAAAAATATTGACCTCAACGAACGGCTCGTCGCGGAAGAAGGCACCTTCTACTTCAGCGGAATAACCGCATTAGTCAGACTGCCACTCGAGCAGGTACGCAGGGATCGCTCTCTTGGTCTTGAGACGGGAGTCTTCATAACCGGCTATCCTGGCTCTCCACTTGCAGGGTACGATCTTCAACTCGACCGTGCGTCATCAATTTTGGCTCAACACGGAATCATTCACTTCCCCGCCTCGAGCGAAGAACGCGCGGCCACAGCTCTGATGGGAACCCAGATGCTGGACAACTTCCCTCATGAGCGATTCGACGGCGTGGTTGGACTGTGGTATGGCAAGGGCCCCGGGGTCGATAGAAGCGGCGACGCGCTCAAGCACGGCAACTTTGCCGGAACTAGCCGCAATGGAGCCGTGGTAATTCTGTCCGGCGAGGATCATGAAGCATCTAGCTCAACAATGCCTTTTCAGCAAGACCAGGCGTTCATTGCAGCTGCGATGCCCATTGTTGCCCCCTCCACTGTGGAGGAGATCTACACCCTGGGCTTGCATGCAATTGCTCTATCTCGTGCCAGCAGATGCTGGGTGGCGCTGAAACTGCCAACGGCCCTCTGCGATTCCGGTTCAACATTCACCGTGTCTAGGAACAGGACTCAATCCTTGCCGGATAATGGCGATTCTTACTCCTACAGGCCGGATTTCACATTCTTCCCAGGGACGACGATAGAGCACGAGCGGGAGTTGCACACGGGGAGGCACCGCGAGGCGATCAGGTATGCCCGAGCAAACGAGCTCAACTACCGAATCGGCGCAAAGGCTAAGGCAAGGATCGGAATCGTAACGACCGGAAAGAGCTTCAGCGATTTGAGAACTGCATTCCGTAGCCTTGGCATTGGGATTGATACGCTCGATCGACTGGGAATTGCAGTTCTTATCTACGGTATGCCGTACCCGTTCGACAAGGAACTGGCCCGTGATTTTGCCCGTGATGTCGATCAGATCTATGTGATTGAGGAGAAGCGAGATCTGCTAGAGACAAACCTGAGAGCGGCACTGCATCTTTGGGGCGACACAACCCGGGTGTTCGGGAAACACCTGGCAGATGGCAGCGAGCTATTCCCCGTGGAGGGAGGGTTCGATGCCGACCTCATACTGAAGTTGATTGGCACTCCCCTTATTGCAGAAACGGAGTTCGAGCGGCCTCTTTTCGATGCGCTAGCAAGGATTAAAAAGGCTGAATCAAGGAGCGTGCCCAAGATGCGCGGTCGCACTCCCAACTACTGCTCCGGTTGCCCACACAGTGTCTCAACTCAGTTGCCCGAGGGAGCAAGAGCTTGGGGAAGCCCAGGTTGTCATAGTTTCGCCTCGATCATCGAAGCACCGAGACATATTGAAGCGATGACGCAATACGGTGGAGAGGGTCTCCCCTGGATCGGTCTCGCTCCATTTACCGAGCAGACGCACGTGTATCAAAATGTGGGTGATGGATCTCTCTTCCATTCGAGCTACCCGAACATTGCCATGTGTGTCGATGCAGGGGTATCTATCACTTTCAAGATTCTTTTCAACGGGGCCATAGCGAACACGGGCGGTCAACGTCCAGTAGGTCAGCAGTCTGTAGCTTCACTCATACGACGACTCATAGATGATGGGGTTTCCAAAGTTGCGCTGGTGACAAAGGAAAAAAGACGCTACAAAGGTGCTCGGTTTGGTTCCATTGTCGAGATCAGCTCTCCCGACGAGATAATTGATGTCCAGAAAGCCTTGTCGGAGACAAGCGGCGTGACCGTTCTGGTTTATGACGAATCGTGTGCCAACGAGCGCAGGCGCCAGCAGCGGCGAGGCCAATTGCCGGCATCGTCACGTTACATTATGATCAACGACCGCGTCTGCGAGGCATGCGGGGACTGCGGTCTCAAATCCAACTGCATGTCGTTGATCGAGGTTCCCACAAATTTGGGACTAAAGACCCAGATCCATGCCTCGTCGTGCAACCAGGACGAGTCGTGTCTTTGGGGGGATTGCCCATCTTTTGTTTCAGTGGAGACAAAGCCGGGGACTGGATACAAAAGGCCGCGACAGCAGGCTCCAGACGGTCTGCTCAACGAGCCCGATCTTCCTAAAACCGGGGATTTTGGCTACTCAATCTACATACCGGGACTCGGCGGAACCGGAGTGATAACCGCCAACGCCATTCTCGCTACCGCCGCCTCTATCGACGGTCTTGGGGTTGCCACCTACGATCAGACCGGCGCTGCTCAGAAGTGGGGGCCCGTGCTGTCATCTTTGGTGCTCGGTTCACCTGAGATCGACCTGTCAACCGCCAAAGTCGGGCTGGGTTCGGCCGACGCGTATCTAGCTCTCGATTTGGTAGCGGCTGTGGATGCCAAGAATTTGGCGAGATGCAATGAAGAGTTCACCATCGCAGTGGTCAACACCGATGCCATGGACACCGGCGAGATTGTAAGGAATCGTCGTCTAAGTCTGGATGAATCAGCGATGCTCGCATCGATTCGGTCCTGTACCTCGAACAAGCGCCTCGTTACGATTCCAGCACGTAGGATTGCGGAAAGCATTGTCGGTGACTATCTTCTGACCAACATGGTTGTCATTGGGGCAGCGTATCAGGCAGGTACGATCCCGATTTCTGCCAAGGCCATCGAAGCCGCAATTGTCGCTAACGGAGTCTCCGTTCCTGAAAATCTACTGGCTTTCCAATGGGGCAGGATCTGGGTGGCTGATGCCCGCTCGGTGAGAGATGCACTAGATATCGAGGGAAGACTGGCGATTGATGAACCTCTGGCGCATGTGGGTCGCATTCACGATCGTCAGCTGAGAAAGTTGATTTCGCAAAGGCGATCCCTTTCCAGACTTCCTCATCAAACCGTTGTATCCGTCACGGACAAGGCACGAGACCTGGTTTCATACCAGAACCTCAAATTGGCAGAGGCATATTTAGACCACGTTGCCACCGTACATGACAGCGAGACCAGAGCTTGTCCGGAAAGCCTTGCCGTAACTGAAGCTGTGGCCACCTATTTACATAAACTCATGGCATATAAGGATGAATACGAAGTAGCGAGACTATACCTGTCCGAATCCTTCCAAAGGCGGGTGACTGCAACCTTTGAATCTCCCGTCCGAGTCACCTACCATCTGCACCCGCCTGTACTGCGCTCTCTTGGCGTTCACCGGAAACTGGCGCTTGGGCCATGGTTTCGAACTCCTCTGCGTCTGCTGAGACTCACGCGCTTCTTGCGTGGAACACCTCTAGATCCATTTTCATATTCGCAGTTGCGACGTCAAGAACGACAAGCCGTCATATGGTACATGGATCTCATAAACGCAGCTCTGAATAACCTTGATCCAAACACCATCAACCTTGTGGTTCAGATGGCCGAACTCCCAGAGATGATTAGGGGATATGAGGATATAAAGCTCACGGCCCTAAAAGAAGCGCGCCAGAAAGGTGATGAACTGCTCATGCGACTTATTGAACTCAAATCAGGCCGCACAGACGGGGCTTGGAGCTAGTCCGATGCAACTTGGCGTAAACCAGCGATTACAGTTTCCCACCCTGACCGCCGCATGAGCTCGGATGCTCCGCCAAGACAGCAGTCATTCATACGAAGCCGGTCTTAGATAGAGGGCCCTCTCTACTCCGAACGGCTCGCCCACATCAGAATTCGCTTGAAGGTAAAGAAGTATGGACTGTGATCACCAAGCTCTCTTATCACCAGCTGAAGGTAGCGTTCAACGAAGTTCTGATATTCAGCTTGGCCCAACACAGCTTTGAACCTGTTCAATGAGGTCCCTTTCACCCACTCGACTGTTTGTGCAGTGGAGGATCGGA
>JAJZIP010000057.1 GCA_021810525.1 Actinomycetes bacterium
CCGATCTGGCTCGTGTGGCAGGACTAGACTAAAAAGTCGCAATCACCAATATATTACCCAACGAAAGGGGCACCGTGGACGCTGTCGTCGATGAAGGTCTCGCTAATAAGTTTGCTACGGAGAAGGACTCCCCATATACACGGTGGGTCGCATCCGAGGGACTTGACATAATCAGTGGTCACTACGTGCCAGACCTGCGTGCACTTGACCTCAAGCCATGGGAGCGACGGGGGGGATACGGGGTCTTTATCAACCACGACGCAAGTCGAACCTCCAATGACTGCTATGTTTGCAAGATTCCTGCTGGGGGAAAGCTTGCCCCTCAGCGGCAACTTTTTGAAGAAATGATAATGATTCTTGATGGCAAGGGGTCTACAAGGGTATGGAATGACGCTGGACATGAAGTCACATTTGAATGGCAGGCGGGCTCGATGTTTGCCATTCCGTTGAACACATGGCATCAGCACTTCAACTTGTCTGGTGTGGAAGAAGCAAAGTTCGTTTCATCAACCAATATGCCACCTGTCATCAATCTCTACGACGACATCGACTTTGTCTTCAATACCCCAAGGGACTTCCTCAACCGTTTCAACGGCGAGCAAGACTATTTCGCTGCCAAAAAGGAGACCAAGGGACTTCTTCTCGACACCAACTTCGTTCCGGATGTTGTCAGCTTGCCCTTGATCTCTGCGGCGGAAAGGGGTGCAGGTGGAGGCCACATTCGATTTTCCATGGCCAAGGGTTCAATGAACAGTCACATTTCAGAGTTTCCTGTCGCGACATACAAGAAGGGCCACCGTCACGGGCCAGGTGCTCACGTCATCATTCTTTCCGGTGAGGGATACTCACTCATGTGGCCGGAGGGTGAGGAGCCGCGCAGATACGACTGGAAGGTTGGCTCTCTGATCATTCCGCCGAATATGTGGTTCCATCAGCACTTCAACACCGGCTCTACGCCAGGCCGCTACCTTGCCTTCAAGCATGAGACTGTTTCGATTCGAAATGCTCAAGGAGTGCCCAAGGCATGGATTTCCCGTCGTATAGGAGGCGACCAGATTGACTATGCTGACGAGTCGCCGAAGGTCCGGAAGCTCTTCTCGGAGGCGCTCGCCTCGTCAGGTGTAACGCCGAAGATGGATGCTGCCTACCAGGCTGAGCTGGCCACACTTCCGCCACTGCCAGACCGCAATGGTGCTGTGGCCGAAAATGCTTCGCGTTGAGCCAATCAGCAGTGTCAAACGAGAAGCACTCTGGTGGTCATGACCACGATCACGGTCATGACCACGCGTTGGAGTCTGGGGGCGACTACGACCATGATTTCTACGGCGAGGGTGAGTTCATTCCATTTGAGGACAACCCGATTTGGCAGCAGGAGAACGTAGCACTTCGAAGTGTGGGGATTGATATCGGTTCGTCGGGGACCCAGGTGGTTTTTTCCGAGCTGAAGCTGCAGCGAAACGGTGCCGGTCTGGCTACCAGATACGTTGTCATCGAGAGAACCTGCCTGTTCCAGTCAGCGGTTTCGTTTACACCGTTTACTGATGGGCTGGTAATAGATGGGCCCGCGTTGGGAGCTATAATCGACGACGCATACGGAGCTGCAGGCGTCAGGCCGGAGGAGATCGATACCGGCATTGTGATTCTGACCGGTGAGGCCCTTCGCCGAGAGAACGCGGAAAGCATTGCGATGGTCGTCTCCGAGCGGGCGGGAGACTTCGTTTGTGCCACTGCGGGGCACCATATGGAGGCAACACTCGCGGCTTACGGGTCCGGCGCTGTGCAAGCATCGTCAGAGTCCGGCCAGCGCATTCTCAATATTGATATAGGTGGCGGAACGACCAAATTGTCACTTATCGAATCAGGCAGGATTCTTGCCACCGCAGCGCTTCACGTCGGTGGGCGACTTATCGTCGTTGGGTGCGATGGCAGGGTGCTCCGTCTTGAGGATGCTGCTATAGCACATGCTCGTTCAGCGGGAATCAACTTGAATCATGGTGGCGTCGTTTCCCAGGCGGAGCTTGATTCGATGGCTCGGGTCATGGCGGATATCCTGGTCTCCGCTGTGAGCCCGACGGGTAATCATTCAGCTGTGACAATTCCATATCTTACGGAGCCGATTTCAGATTTGTCAGGCATCGAGGGCGTCATCTTTTCGGGCGGGGTTGGGGAATATGTTTATGGAACTGAAGACCGTGATTTTGGAGATTTGGGTCGTCGATTAGGCGCAGCGATTAGGTCTCGACTCTTGGACGGCTCCATCCCATATCCACTGTTGCCTGCTACTGCACGAATCCGTGCTACGGCCCTTGGTGCATCGGAGTTCAGCGTTCAGTTAAGCGGGAATACGTACTACATTTCGGACGAGGAACGGCTGTTGCCGCGCCGAAACCTGCAGGTGATTCGTCCCATATACACCCTTGACGAAGAGATCGACGTAAATGCGCTTGCTTCGGCGGTGCAAACTCGTGTTGCATCCTTTGCTGTACCAGGAGATGAATCGGATTTCGTCTTGGCAATGTCGTGGATGGGCGAATTGTCATACGGCCGTTTGCACGCTATGGCCGAAGCAATTGTGTTGGGCCTCTCCGAGCGGATCTCCGCTGGAAGACCGGTACTTCTAGCTTTTGACGCTGACATGGGTAAGGCTCTTGGCTCCATGTTGCGCAGCGAGTTCGACGTGATGGCGGACATCTTGGTGGTCGATGGTCTCAATCTCTTGGACTTCGACTACATCGACCTTGGTCATCCCTTGCAGCCTTCGATGGCGATTCCGGTGACAATAAAATCGCTCGTTTTCTAACTTGTGCCAGAACTCGGAGGGATGGATCTTGACATCCTCCCCTCACTCACGGGAGAGGGTCCCCAAAAACAGGCAACTGATGCTGCTGATCCTTTGATCGGCTTCATCGGGCCGTTTTCGTTGGCTTGGGCCGGCTTTGCCTGCGGTTTCCGTATGGGTCTCGTGACCTGCAAAGGGGACCGAGCTGTCGGGCTTTTACAAGCTCTTTTGGTTTGGGTTAGATATGTCATCTTTCTAAGGCGACCCGGTTGCCAGAGGCTTCTATATCGAGACCGAGGTTGCAGAGAAAGCGGGCATCGAAGCTGTGTTCTAGAAGTGTCGGTGTGACGGTACTCTCCGGGTAGCTGTTGGATGCTCACGGTGTCAGCCCATCTTCGGGGTGTGGCGCACTAGATCCCTTAAGGGCTTCGCCGCAAGCGCTGTCCTTGCCTGCGCTAATGGACGAGGTTTGCCGCGCCGATCAGTCAATCGGTTTCTGGCACTGCCTTGTTCTCTAATATTGGCGCAGATAAATCGTGTCGTTGGTGACCCCAAGCGATCGCTGCAGGGACAGTGCCTACAAGGAGAGCGCCCATGCCGACCACTTGAGTCGTGAGGTTGAGGTGTGGGAGTGTCGCTGCAAACATGACGACCATGAAGACAGCTCCGAGCAACGGCCAGAGGCCTGCGAAGATGAAGAGCCTAGGAGAACTGAAGAGTGATTTGCGGTAGGAAAACACGACAGCGAATCCGGCGAGAGAGTAGTAGACGGCTATCTGAAGGCCGACTGCGTCGATCGCATCTTGAAGAATCGTTCCGACCGACCCTAGGAATAGCGCGCCAAAGAACAGAGCCAGCGGAACCGTGCCGACGATAATGGTCGCCCTGAGCGGAGTCCGGGAAATACGGTTGATCTGACCCAGTGATTTGGGAAGGGTTCCATCGCGTCCCATCGCGTACAACGTGCGGCTGACCTGAATTATCGATGTCTCGAGCGTCGCGACCGTGGATAGAACGACAGCAACTACGATTGTCTTTCCTCCGATTCCGGGCCAGACGATCTGGCCGAGGACTCCAAGGACGTCGGCGGCATTGGCGTGTATCTCGCCAGATGTCAGCACGATGTTAGTACCTATCGTAAAGATTTCGAATATTGAGAACACCAGGGCCACTCCGATAAGCGCTCCTAGCCCAGGATTGTGAGTCGGCTTGACCGTTTCTTCGCTGAGATTTGCGGTGACGTCCCATCCCCAGTAGTAGAACGCCGCCACCAGAGCGCCGGCGAAGAATCCAGACGGACCATGGAAGATGGCGGGGCTGAGCCAGGACCATCGAAAACCGTTGGCTCGGGAACCGTGGGCCAGCATGAGTGCAGCGAAAACCACGAGCAAAACAAGTTCAATCGATGTCAGAAAGATCTGAAGTCTGGCGGTTATGGTTACACCGGCTCCAACTGCCGCGATCATCAAGATAAAGACAACCACCCCAACCGCCCCTACCACCGGGACGTTGTTTGCCAGCGATTGGGAAACGAGTCCAACCGCCAGCGATCCGGCTGGTATCGTGCCAGCGACCAAAAAAATGAGAGCGGATACTATCATCGACCAGCCGGCGACGTAGCCGAGGATTGGATGAAGCGAGTTTCGAACCCAGGTGTAGCTTGCGCCGGCGCTGGCGCCTGCAGCTCCGAGGAAATGAAATGCCCATACGATCCCGAACATGGCGATGCCACAATAGAGAAGGGAGGCGGGAGCGCCCAAGCCCACTGCTGCAGTGAGCGCTGCGGTCGATGCAGCGATGGTGTAAGCGGGAGCAACCCCCGCTACTCCCATGATTACCGAGTCGCGAAGTGATAGAGCTCCTTTTGCCAACTGATCGGAGTCAGGACCGCTCTTGTTAGCTTGACGGTTTGAGGCCATCGTCCCCCTATCAAAGCCTCGGTTCGAAAAATGAGACTGGTCGCCACAGTCATCCACACTTTAGATGGTGACATGGGGGTCTGACAGCCGATATCCGAATGATGTTTCGTGTCAAGATCGGTCAATTTGGCATATGCGCTCAGACTCGGGTTGAGTGGACTAAGTAGGTGTTCTAAGGTTTATGTTGTGGGTGGAAAAGGGCTTGGAGAGGATGGTCGTGATGAATTATGAAGAGGGCGGAGTTGCTTCCAGCAGGGGCCGGGCGAGCCGCCCACATTCCGGGGAATCCGTTCGCCTAGGTCTATTGAACAACGGAAAGCCAAATGCAGAACAGCTCTTGCAGGCGTTCGGCTACCGACTAGCAGACCGGATCAGCATTAGCGAGGTGAGAACGTTTGAGAAGCCGGATTTCGGAGAGTCTGTGGATGAGAATGTGGTTGTGCAGATACAAGATGCATGTGACGTAGTCATAGCCGGGGTCGGCGATTGAGGGTCATGCACATCGGCCAGTTTGGTCGACGGCATTATCTTGGAGCGAGCGGGGATTCCCACAGCGGTCCTATGCACCGATGCGTTCATTGGAATAGCTGATGCGACGGCCGCAATGCAGGGTCTCCCCGGTTACAGGTACGTGGCAGTGTCTCACCCAGTGGAAGGGCGGTCGGAGTCAGAGTTGATGGAATTGAGCAGTCAGTTCATCGACGAAGTCGTCGAGATCCTTTTTGGCGATCCCACGGAAGATGGGCAGAAGTGAAATCGGCCAGTAACGATCTCGTGAAGATCGGGCCAAGCTTGAACATCAGGCTTGGAGGCCAAGCTTTGTTGCCGGTTGAACACGAGACGAAATGGTGAATCCTTGATTTCGCATGGGGGAATGGGAAGGTTGACAGATTGTTGGAAGGCTATGGTACAGATAGAGATAAGGTTGCATCATTGATCTCAGATTTCTGCAGGGCATTGGAGCGTGACGGCTACCAGCTGGAGTGGAATCTCGATGAAGGTAACGGCGTTCTTGATGCAACGGTCGTTGCTGGCGCTGATGCGTGCAAAGAGTGCCTAGTCCCTAAGGAAGTGATGCTATTCGTGTTGGACTCAGCCCTCAAAGGTAGCGGAGTCAGGGTCGGCGCTCTTCGTCTCCCGAAAGAAATCTAGGGTTGCGCCCGCATGAGATTCAGGTCCCGCAATCCTAAGACGCCGTGAACTCAACATTTCACTTTTCCATACTGCGTCGAGGTATTACGACCTTGTGCAGCTGCTCATATCTCTAGAGGGTGCGCTTTGGTTTGTGACTTCTAGTGAGACCTACTTCCTCTGCTGGCTCCGATTCTTTCGCCCATGAGCCGAAGGCGTAGCCGCGTTATCGGTTAGGCTCGGTGTTTCAGCACGGACGATCCGCCTTGCGCGTAGCACATTCTTCAGTCAGTAAACGGTTGACACGACCAGCGAAAAGCAAACGTTGCGGGTACGTCGCGACAAGCTATCTGCTGCCAATCCAGCGGACGTAAACGACGCTAGGAACATACTTGCCGCAGGACTGGGTCTCCTTTGGGGGTCTCAGCGCGCAGAGGGACACTCGATTTCGGGCCCGGTGAAGCGCGAACCACCCGAGTGGCCTGAACTACCCGGGGATCTTCTTCCGTAAGTGAGGAGGTCAACTTACGCACAGTTGGCGGTTCAGACCGATGATGCAATCTGGGTGCGGCTGCCCGCCATGGTCCTTTCTCCTCACGTTCAAACAGCGCCTCGTGGCGCAAGTAAGGCTTCCAATAATCGCTGGTGGCCTCCATTACTACCGGCGTCACTTGTTCAGCTGTCAGATGATCGCGCAATGCAAGCACCTGGTTAGTGGCTGAACTCCAAGTGGTAACAGTGGATTCGGCTTTACCACCAGAGTCACTTGCAATTCTTATACAGACCTTGGCGTCGCTCTATGACAGATGTCGATTACGGCGCAGCGGGAATGAACAATATCCATAACTGATTCTCCTTTTGACACCCAATTATGGGTGCCCGCCCCAAGGAGAGCAGGGAAAAATCAGAAGTCTCACATTCGTGCTCAAAGGCAACATACCACGTTCCCCGTGGGAGCCCTCCATCATGCTAACGCACAGGTTGGCCACTATAGAGATACCTATGTAACACTGGAACGAACATGGTTATCTTGTCACCGTAGAAGACCAGAGGCAATACTTCAAACCAACAAACCCAAATCACCACTAGGACTGAACCTTCGCTCGTCACGGAGAGCCCTTTCAAGGGCTTCTAGGTTGCTAATGCTGGTAAATGGATACATTCGAAATATCAAAGGAGGCAGTGTTTGGGGTAGAAGCGTTTGGGACCTGTCCAGTGCCAGATACTGCAAGGTTTGCTAGAAAGTACATGGGCTGCTGTGGGATGTTCGCGCTGTAGGTAAATACCTGATGACCATCGATATACCAGGTGATCGAATGGGGCTCCCAATTGACAGCATAGGTGTGCCAACCGGACGAGAGGTTCGTTGGAGAATTGTAAATTTCCTGAGATTCACCACCTAGCGACGGGTGGACGGTACAGTATATTCTCGATGTATTTCCTCCGAGATTCTCCATAATGTCGATTTCAGGAGGCCATGACTCGTTTTGAGGAAGCAACCACAGTGCTGGCCACAGGCCTGAGCCGGTAGGTATGTGCGCGGTTACCTGTACATAGCCATACGTAAAATCAAATGAGTTGTTGGTGGTAACCATCCCGGATTTCCATTGATAGGAAGCTGGGCTACCAGCACTTGTTGTCCCGATCGTCGTAACCTTGGAGGCAGTCAGATGCAAAGCCCCATTTGAAACTTGGTCCTGGGATGGCAGGTACCACTCAAGTTCCGAGTTGTCAAAGTTTGTGCACCCTGATCCAGAGTCAGCCCATGGGTAGCAGGTCTGCCATTTGGATCCGTTGAGAGAACTACCTTGAAAACTACTCGTGAAAGCGAGGTGCATTCCTGCGGTAATACCGACAGGCTGTGCGACAGGGACGGTTGTTGTCGTCGGCAACTCAGTCGAGGGAGCCGAAGCCGCGCTTTGAGTCTTAGACTTGATGGATTGTGGCAATGTGGTTGTTGTATCAGCGGCGTTTGAAGATGACGGTGGCGTTGCCAGCGTCAAAGTTGTAGTAGTTACAGCCGGGGCTAGAGCACCAGTCGTAGTTGATCCCTTGCCACCTATGACATAATACCCTTGTGACGCACTCGCGTTTTTCTCATGTGTCCCGAACACACCGATTCCGGCTATCACTGATATGCCAATTACTGACATCAAACCAGCGATCGTCCAGGCAGAACCTTTTCTGTGTCGATATGAAAACTGCGTTAAGTGGCTATATATGCCCACTAAAGAGATCATACTCTCACTTGCTCCGTGAAATCCAGCAATGAGCATGGGAATGTCGTTGTGTTGAGGTATTCGACTAATTCCTTTGTCACTGGTTCAATCTCGGGAATATAACGGCTGTGGGTTATCGCAGTTCGCCCCCGTTTCCGAATGCGTTCCTGAGGATTGAGTTGTGGGCTCCAAGGGGGAAAACGTATTGCTTCGATGTGATGTTCAACCAGTGCCTCTTGTGCGACACTCCCTCGGTGCCACCCAGCCCTATCCCATATAACCAGGATCTTCTTCTTGGGGTAGATCTTGCGGATCTTTGACAAAATGGCTGCTGTTTCATGCATCGTCTGGCGCTCTGTGAAAAATGAATGCTCGTGGCCTGTCACTAGGTTCAAAAAGCCATAAATGCTCCGGCTCTGGTTCCGTTGGTCTCAATCACGGCCGAAGACGTACCCTGGGGTGTCCACACCTTTTGCGCAGTTGTCGCTTGGGTGAGGACCATCTTATCTTCACAGAGAATCACTGTATCTGGATCAGAAAATGCCTCTTCTAGGTGTGCGTGCTGCTTTTTTTTTCAAGCGGCTACCACTTCTGCATCAGCCTTTTCAAAGCGCTTGTCAGGCAAATGGAAACTGAAGCCACTTTTTTTTAACAGAACGTAATAACTTGTCCGGGAGGAGCAGATGACACTGTATTTCTGCTCAATCCCGGTAGCCAGAATGCGTGTTGACCAAATCAGCGAGTTGGTATATCCGTGGTCGTTGGGGGTTGTCGTCCCCAACATGACGAGCACTTCGTCCCGCTGAGCCCTGGCGAGAAGCACCGCCTTGTTGTTGTGGCGCTTGTCTTTGAATGCTTCAATGCCATGTTTGCGGAACTCCCGGCGTAGACGCTGTGCGTGCTTTTTTGACAGGCCTATCCTGTCTAGTTCCCATCATCAAGGGTAACAGCCGCTAGGGCCCGTTTGTAGCCGTCGATGTTCTTCGTCTCACCCATGAAGGCTTTGATGGTGTCGAGCTCGGATGGCGTGAGCATGCCATTTAAAGATTAACATACCCCTGGAGAAATTAAAAGGACAGTTGGGCGCATTTCAGTGTGCGATGTGAATGAGTGTATACGTCACCTCACGCGATTGACGCTTGAGACGGCACCGGAGCTCGTCGAAGCCTTCGGGATTGACCCCGATATCGCTGGCGAGCTACTCTGCGCGGCCTTTGACAACATCGATCGAATCCGTTCCGAAGCTGCGTTCGCGAAGCTCTACGGTGTTTCGCCGATTCCGGCATCGTCAGGCAAAATGACTGACCGATATCGTCTCAACCGTAGTCGAAACCGTCAAGCGAACGCTGCCCTATTGCGGGCAGTGATTGTCAGGATGAGCTGGCTCGAACCGGCGATCACCTATGTGAAGAAACGAACCGTCGGAGGCTTCACCAAAAAAGGACATCCTCCGTTCCCTCGAACGTTATGTCGCGGTCGAAGTCTATGGACTTCTTCCTCAACCGACGATGGCCGAGGTTGCTCCATCAATTACATAAATTGACTTGACCATCCATTTGAGCATCAACGCCCTGGCAGAGATGACGAACGGCCTGTACAAGATCGAACTCCTCCGCAACCCCCGCTACGCTTGCTGCTAACGGCGACCCGTGGCGTGCTCTCGACGACGTCGACTGCTTCATGCACCTGCCAGAGCTACACAAGACGCTCGACGTGACGGTAGCGAAGACGAATAATGCTTCAATCGAATTTGTTCAGGCCCTGTTGCCTGAACTGCTACAGGGCTGCCACGCAAGCACAATGGAACTCGGAGAATCTTAGATCAGGTAGGAAGTGGCAAGACTCCATTCGACCGAGAGCAGGCCTGGGCGAGGCAGGCTAAATGGTACGTCTGCTCGAGCCCGGCCAGCATCCCGAAGTGGTTGACATAAGGCGAATAGTTCGCCTTACCTTTGGTGGCTGCCGAGATCACGATGGTCAAGACATGATTGCCATTACCGCTTAAATATTCGCCCTGTCCCTGTCCGCTCCCATTTCCCTCGTCATAGGTAAGTACAATGACCCCATTGTGCGCATACCAACTGGTGGCCTGGATTGCCGGAATCTCTTTGGAAAGAAATGCATCGCCAGCGGCGATGCTCGCACACGACTCATCTCCACCTCCGTCATGACAGATCTCGGGGCTGAACCATGCGAAATCTGGTGCGGAAGAGCTGTTGAGGTCGGGGAGCAACTGCGATGACGGCTGGATCTTTTGGCAGTCGTTCTTGACAAGACTTGGGAAATAGACGAACGGATCGTGTCGCACGCCGTAAGAATGACCGGGGGTGCCATTGTCGTAGTTCATCTGGTCGCAAGCGTGCGGCATAGAACCTAAGTAGGCGTCCCATGGGATGTGCGCATTGTCCAGTTGGGTGGCCAACGTAGGATCCAGCGACTGGCAGCTCGATCCGGGCGTGCAATCGCCTGTCGACCATGGATAGAAACGTCCGCTGAGGACGGCAAGATAGTTGTCCAGGCTATAGTGGCCGATTCCAAAGTAGTTCGTGAGCGTTTCGTAACTTTTGGAGAGCTCCGTCTGGAAGGGAGCTGATGGACTACCAACGACGTCCGAATAGGAGCGATTCTCCATCATGAGAACCATCACGTGTGCCGTGTTCAGTAGCGGTGCTTTTGTAGCAGCGCTCGATGTAGCAGCGCTCGATGTAGTAGCGCTCGACGTAGTAGCGCTCGACGTAGTAGCACTCGATGTAGTAGCGCTCGATGTAGTCGGGGATGAACTCGTTTTGACGCGAGACAATACGGTACTCGTCGATGTAGTCGGTGAAGTAATGGGCGACCCTCCACATGCGGCTATCACTAAGCTCGCCGCAGCGACGAACGTAGCGGCGACGCATTGTCGTGCCAAGCTTTTTTTACTTATCACCCCTCGCCTGGTTCCTTTCACATCGCGCAAAATGAAAGCATACCTGAATAGGGGTAGTCGGATCAACACGAGCCCGTTTTGTCGAACACCATGATTTACATTGGTGGTGATGATGGCCTGTTCACGGATCTTTCGGAAATACATTGACGCAGTTACGTTGTTGTATCGGGATTGCGGCATAGCATAACTGGCGGTTGCACCTGGTTCACGCAGGAGTGGGAGTCCTGCGGCCGACGTGTCTTTGAGCGTTTGCAACGACGTCGTCTACGCGCAGCGGACATGTTCGAGAAGGGGAACTTCTCCTCCCATGATAGCAAATGCCATACCTATCAGGTAAAACATTTGCCGCAGAGGATTAATTCCTGATATTGCTGATTTATCTATCTATTCTGCGTGCCTACGAATAGGGCCACAAGTTCTCCTTGATTTGCTGTCCTTTCTGTGAAAGGCGGCGGTGACAATCTCCTACAGCCGATTGGGCTGTCAGCTGGATGACGAGCCAGATGCGTAGTGCAATCCCATTCGGTCTGCTTTCCAGCCTTTGAGATGTCGAATAATATCGTTCGGATCCTGAGAGAGCAGCACTTTGTCCAGGAGATGGTGTCATGAAATTGTTAGTGTCAAGCCAAGCCGGCGGCTGATCGTGGCCCCAGTTGGGAATTCAACAATTTTGAGGATGTCCTCGGGGAAATTCAGTAGCAAGATGAACAAACCGACAGGCGCACCTCTCGGTTTGTTCCGTGAAAGGGGAACTGCTTTGCCCGTTACCAATTCGCGTTCGTATCGGGGTCAGAATACAGGGATTTTGAGCCATAGGCCCACCGGAGGCTCATCAAATTGTGGCACCTAAATACCGCAGATGATCGATATTCAACTGCACTAAACAATGATTCAATTGGTCTGGGTCAGCATCAACTATTCAGATGAGGCCGCTGCCCCACTTAACAGATGTGGCTTACAGAAAGGAAGCACATTGGATATGACGTGGCCCACAATTAGAACTAAAAATGCACCAAAGATGCGAGTGATCATTTACGACGATGAACTCCTGTTCAGCGAAGCGCTGGGACCATTGTTAGCTATGCGCGGTCTTGAGGTCATGGGCTTTCCGACCACTACCGAGGGCGCGCTGAGGATGGTCCAGACCGTTCCCGCACATGCCTGCCTTGTCAAGATGCCCCCCGGTCGTTCGGTGAGTGCGTTGGGGATTGCCCTTTTCAAGCAGGTAGCTCTGCCGATGATGCAAATTGTCTCCGATCCATGACACACAAGGAGGAACAATGTTTTCACGAAATGGAGCAGAAGGGAACTACGAGCAATCTCAAGTTGATTCGATGCTTTCGAAGGACGTTAATGAGAACCTCGCAGTGGTCCCACAGCTTGTTCAGATGCCAAATGAACAATTTGAATGGCCGGGCACACCGGTAGATCCCGTTGACACTCGACAGCGTCGAGCCTCAACGGTAAGCCTCGTCATCCCGACAAAGAATGAGGCTCGGAACCTGTCACATGTTCTTGAGCGCATTCCCGATATCGTCGACGAAGTGATCCTCGTCGACGGTCGATCTTCAGACGTGTCGACCCTTATGGCGAAGTCGTGTCGGCCGGATCTCCGAATCATCATGGAGCCTTCCGCTGGAAAGGGCTGCGCGCTTCGTGCCGGCTTCAATGCATCGTCCGGTGATCTGATCATCGCAATGGACGCGGACGGAAGCATGTCTCCCGAGGAAATACCGCAATATGTCCACTTTCTTGAGAATGGCTTCGACCTGGTCAAAGGGTCGCGCTTTATCGCGGGCGGAGATTCCCTCGACATTACGCCCCTCCGTCGGGCCGGAAATCGAGCGCTCCTTCGAGTAGCCAATCTGTTTTACGAGGTGAAGTTTACTGATCTCTGCTATGGATTTTTTGGTTTTCGCCGGATGTACCTGCCCTACCTTGATCTGAACTCGACGGGATTCGAAATCGAGACCGAGATCATGGTCCGCGCTTCCTTGATTGGTCTGCGAATCGCTGAGATTCCGAGCCTTGAGCTGCCAAGGCGGCATGGAGGATCGAACCTCCACGCCTTCAAGGATGGACAGCGAGTCCTGAAGACCATCTTTGCCGAGCGCTTCTTGACGACGTCCCTGCATCGGACGCCTGCGGACGTTGCCGCTGCACCTTCCAGGCTGCTCGAGCCATGAGACAACACATCGGACGGCAGATTGCCACATCGCATTTCTTTATTGGCGCTGAGGACAGTCGCGAGAGCTCGACCGGTTTAGACGATCTCGTTGATTTCCAGCCAATAGCGGTAGCGGAGGTCGAGCTGCAACTCGGGCTGAAGAGCCTCCTCGAAACTTCAGCTGTCGGAACGACCGACTTCGACAAAAGTTCCAGACCAGCGCTTGTCCTTGTTCGTTTGCACAGTCAGCCACTCGGTCTTGCCTACTTGGATCTGGCTTCGCGCAATCCGAAGGGACACTGGTCGGACATCGTCACAATGCTTTTTGGCCAATCGATTGTTGATCACATGAAAAACGTCGACGGCTTCGGCGATTGTGCCGCCTTCGATGTCTGGGACGGGCATCCCCCGGCAATACTGGAATGCCTCGCGGAACGTCGCCATCTGCTCTCATCAGCGCCCTTCGTATCGGTAATCATCGCGACGCGCGAGCGCACAGAGAAACTTGTCCGGTGTCTCGACTCGCTCAAAGAATTGGTTTACCCGAAATTTGAATTACTTGTTGTTGATAACTGTCGAGAAACCGACAGAACGGAGCGCGCTCTTCGAGCCTATGCCGACGGCAAAATCGACATCAGGTACTTGTATGAAGATGAACGAGGGCTTGGAGCAGCACACAACAGAGGACTTGCCGAAGCTCGTGGAGACATTGTCGCATTCACCGATGATGACGTCGAGGTCGATCAACATTGGCTGGCTGAACTCGTGGCACCCTTCGTGAGCGTTCCAGGCGTTGGTGGCGTCACCGGTCTGATTTTGCCTGCTGAACTCGAGACACCTGCGCAAGTAATGCTGGAGTCGCATGGCCGCTTTTCTAAGGGCTTCCTGCCCCGCGACATCGATCTCGATCAAAATCGACCGGCGGACCGTCTCTTTCCGTTCACCGTCGGACGCCTTGGCTCCGGCGCGAATATGGCCTTTGATACAGCGTTCCTCCGGGGCATCGGTGGGTTCGATCCCGCACTTGGAACCGGCACTTTTGCCCGCGGCGGCGATGATCTCGCAGCACTGTTTCGCCTGCTCGTGGCTGGCCGAACTCTCGCTTACCGTCCCGGCGCAATCGTCTGGCATTACCATCACCGCGACTTCGACGCCGTAGTCAACCAGGCGGACGGATATGGCGTCGGACTGGGCGCATACATTACAAGTGTCGGTCTCCGCAAGCCTCGCGTCGCGGCGTCGATGATCTCGCGCCTTCCGGCGGCTACCTTGTACGCGTGGCGTCACTCGCGTGCGTCCTCTGTGAGTGTCGGAGATATTTCGTCGGTGCTGGAGGGAGTCGTTCCCCAATGGACTAACGCGTTAGGACGACGGCAGATGAGGGGAATTCTCAAAGGCCCGATTGCGTACGTGAAAAGTTGTGCCGTGCACTGGCAGTACCGGCTTCGAACCAAATACGCTGCGCCGCTCTCCCATGGCTGACGTCTTGGTGTCAAGATCACCACGAGTTTTTTCTCGGACGGAGAAAGAAGTGCTTAAGCCCGTCAATCTTTTCGCCAACCTTGGGACCATGCTCGATTGGCTGTCGGATGCAGTGGAATCTTCTTGCTGGCTTGACGTATATCTTGTCGCGGCCGGGATCCAGCAGCTGGTTGAAGATCACTCGGGCACGACTCGATTGATCATCCGTCGCGCAGGTCCGTACCTTTCGAGGAGCAGAATCGACTTGCTTGGTCGGATTGGCAGGGGAGCAACGGCGGTGGACTGGGCGCTCGAAGGTGCGCTCGCCCGTCTTCCTCGTAATCGGGATCTTGCAATGCATTCGAACGACATCGCCGAGTACCTTCGCGAGCTCGCTTTCGTCTTGCTGGCCCGATATTCTTCAAGCAGCTCCGATGCATCTCTTCTTCAAAGTCGCGGTAGAACACTCGGTGAAACGCTCCGGCCCCTTTCCATGTCGTTCGCAAACGAGATCGTGCGACTTCCGTCCTGTTTTCGAAGCTTCGATCAACGCCCTGCAGATGTCGGGGCGCTCGTATCCAAGTTTGCCGATACCGGGCAGTTACAAGATCGGCCCGTGTGTGTCGTCGGGGTGCGTACTTCCGGTTCGTACCTTGCTCCACTCTGCGCGGCCGCGCTTGTGCTACACGGCTTCACTGATGTGAACACGATCAGCATTCGGCCATCCTGGCCTCTCGCAAAGGAACAAAAGGACGCCCTGAGACGCGCTGTCGATGCAGGCGGAAGGGTCCTAATTCTAGACGATCCCCCAGCCTCTGGCCGATCCATCGAACGAGTCGTCGATGACCTTGATCGAAAAATGAATATCCGCCCGGAGTCTGTTGCTCTCCTGCTTGGTGTTTTCGCTAGTCCGACCGAGTTCAGTGGAATTCTGCAGAGGACAACAATCATCACCTTGCCCTTCGAGGCTTGGGACTTTCAGCACCTGCTGGAAGCTACCGTCGTGAAGGAGACGCTTGGTCGTCTCCTTGGCGACGCATCGGATGTCCTGAACGTCAGGGCAACTCCTACCTTGTCGGCTGTGAAACGCGAACACGTCGCGAGAATCTTCGATGTTGAGATTCGCGACGCCGTGACTGGCGTATCGACTTGGAACAAGATCGTCGTCCAGGGCGTCGGACTTGGTTACTTCGGGCGACATGCAGTGGCCATCTCGGAGCGGGCGCCTCGTTTATTTCCAAGCGTTATCGGCCTCGAAGAGGGATTCCTCTACTATCATGAGTTGCCTAGCAGCGACAAGCTGGCGATTTCCCACGATCGTCGGAATGTAGCCGCTCAGCTGGCAAGTCATGTAGTAGAGCGAAAGAACCTGCTCCGAGTTGACTCCGACCCGAGTATATTTCTTGCCGGTCGCCAACCAGTGTGGGAGGTGGCCGCGAACATCGTCGGACGATCACTTGGACCACTTTCGATGGCTTTACACGGGTCCGTCGTCGCTCCGCTAGTGCGCAGGATTCTTTACGTGACGGATCCTTCAATACCCGACTGTATGACGTCGACAGACACCTGGTTCTCTTCTAAGGGTAGTTCTCCCGCGGTGAAGGCGAACTTTGCCGAAGGTCCTTTTAGCCACCTTGACTTGGCCTCGTTTGATGCCGCATTCGATCTTGCTGGTATTGCCGTCGCTGCCGATAGCGAAGAGTTCTCCGTCCTTCTCCGCGGGGCATACGAGCGCTATGGTTCACCCATCGAACCTGAACGCTGGATGCTGCTCCAGCTTGTGCACTCATGGAACGAACAACGTTTGGAACGTGTCAGCCGAAGCACCGCTGCCCGGCGCAATTCCCGAATTGTGCATCGCTACTTCGCGGAACGGTTCCTTGCCGACATCTCGTCATCAACTGATGGCCCCTGGTGCGCACTCGACCTCGATGGTGTTCTCGAAACGAGCCCGCTCGGGTTTCCCGCGACAACATTGGCCGGCGCACTTGCCCTGCGTTCGCTCGTCGCCCACGGTTACCGCGTGATACTTGCGTCAGGTCGCTCCTTGTCCGAGTTGGCTGAGCGCTGTGAAACCTATGCTCTTTTCGCAAGCGTCGCGGAATACGGGTCAGTGATCTACGATCATCTTCACAAAACAACGATCGACCTTGTGCCTGAGCACGACGCCAACCAGCTTTTCTTGCTTCGCAACTTCATAACGAACCATACGGACATCGTCGTCGATGACGACTACGAGCGTATCGTTCGTGTTTACCAAATCGATGATCGTGGTCGTCGCCGCGGATTGGACTCGGAGCAAGCGACGAAGTTATTGAAAGCCTGCCCGTGTCCCGAAGCGGTCGTTACGATCCACGGAGACGAACAGACGGATTTCGTTGCTTCGTCGATCGACAAGGGTAAGGCGATTTGCAGGAACTTCGG
>JAJZIP010000320.1 GCA_021810525.1 Actinomycetes bacterium
AAAGCGTCAGGACTCGCTTGCTGGATACCTGCCAACGGCTCCGTCGATCTCCGCAGTGTGGCTACTTTTTCGTTAGGGATCTTGACAGTTGGTCGCTCTACAACAACGCTCGACAGCGCCTTTTCCAAAGATTCGGTCATATCGAGAGGAAGCTACTTCGATGAATACGTCACGAATGGGTAGAGATGTACTCAAATTAGAAATAGTCGAATTAGCACATCACAATTTTTCAGGCAAATGCCACGAAAACGGGGCGAGCAGGGATTCGACTACCTCTGGACCCCAGCTGCCCTTGAGATAAGCGTATGGCTCCGGTGGTGACGCCAGAAGCGGCTCAGAGAGTTGCCAAAGCGTCTCGATAGCTTCCGCGGTATTAAAGAGCAGATGGTCGCCCAGCATAACATCGTGAAAAAGCCTTTCATATGCTTCCAGTTCAAAGGCGACCAACGTTGAGTCGTCATATTGGAACGATAAAGCTGCGACCTCTAGACTTGTTGTCGGACCAGGCTCCTTAACCAATATGTGCAGCGTCACGCGTCCAGGATCCGTTATCTCAAAGGTAAGTTCGTTGGGCTTGAGCTTGGACTTGAGATCAGGGTCGAGTTCGAACATGTTCAGTGGACTCTCCTTGAATCCGATGGTCACCGAGGTCCGACTCTCCGCCATCGCCTTTCCTGTGCGCAGAAACCATCTAACACCTGCCCACCTCTGATTTTCGATCGCAGCCTCCAAGGCAACGAAAGTCTCTGTATTAGAGTCGGCTGCCACACCAGACACGTCTTTGTATCCCTCATACTGACCATAGACAACCTTCTCGGCATCGATCGGTTCGACGGACCTGTAGACGTCGATCTTTTTCCCCTGAAGCTCGTGGGCATTTAGACGTGCCGGTGGCTCCATGGCCAGAAAGCCGAGAGTTTGAAACAGGTGCGTGACAATCATGTCCCTGAATGCGCCAGTCGCCTCGTAGAAGGCTCCCCTGCCTTCAACTGTGAGCGTCTCTGGAACATCGATCTGTATATAGTCAATGTATCTGTTGTTCCAAGCTGGTTCGAACAGACCGTTGGCAAAGCGAAAAGCCAATATGTTCTGAACAGCCTCCTTACCGAGGAAATGATCGATACGGTAGATTTGTGACTCTTTGAAGACTCTGTGCAGCTCACCGTTCAATCGACGGGCTGTACTCAAATTTGACCCAAAAGGCTTCTCGATGACAAGCCGGGTCGACTCATTCACCAGACCATTTGTTCCAAGCAATGACACCGTCTCCAAAAAGGCCGCGGGCGGAACAGCGAGATAGATGATCCGCGTAGGCTTTTCCATGCTGGACTCGACCCTCTTCAGCTCAGTATGGAGGTTTCCAAGGTCACCTTTTCTTGTTCCAACAAAGGAGAGGTGACGGGAAAAGCGGCTCCAAGACTCATCTGTGACCTCTTTGCGCGCAAAGGTGCGAAGAACATCATGAACATATCCACCGAAGCTTTCTTCGTCTGCTCCAGTCCCCTCGGGTGCGCAACCGATTATGTGATAGCGTTTCGGCATCAGAGAGACCTCAGCGAGATGGAAAAGGCCCGGCAAGAGCTTTCGTTTGGCAAGATCTCCGGTGGCTCCGAACACAATTATCACGCAGTCTTTGGGTTGAATCGCAACCTTGCTTGATGACACTTTAAGACCTCCGCTGTTCAGTTCCAAACATCTCACCTTCTTTCACGCGATTGGAAACCTATTCGGGCTGGCAGCCCTCAATCCTCTGCTGACAAGCCATCTGCTGACAAGCCAGGTGTGCAATTGAAGCGCATCACATACCTGATGACGTCAGACACACATGGGCAGGCCTTCCCTTAGTGAGCCAATCACGAAATCGGCTCCGGCCTTCAACAGATCGTCAGTGCTGAACTTGCTGGTTGCCACGCCAACGCACTTGATGCCCACAGCGTGGGCCGCAGTGACGTCGCGGGAAGTGTCACCCACAGCCAGATACTGCTCCAATGCGATGGGACCTCCAAAAGCTGTCTCCGCCCTAACGATAGCAGCCCTGGTGAGTTCAGTTCTGTCGGCCGAGTCCGATCCGTATCCTCCAAATGAAAAGAATCTGTTCAGATTGGCCCTATTGAGCTTTATATGTGCGCCCTTCTTGCTGTTGCCGCTGACCAAGCCAAGCATGTAACCGCGCTCGATCAGATCGGTGAGCAGCTCTTCGGCGCCATCCATCACCCTGTAGTGCGCAGAGTCGATAACGGTTTGAGACAGATAATTAACGTGACGATCGAGCAAGTGCGCAAGTTCTTCAGAATCGGGCTTGCGGCCCAGGACCGCCTCGAAACTCATCGAACCGACTTCAGGGTCGGTCATGCCGAGATCGGAAAAGCGAGAAATATCGACCTTGATGCCATAAACCTCGTCAAATGCCAGAGCCCAAGCACGCGTACCTGCCCCACCACTTGATATCAGTGTGCCGTCGATGTCGAACAAGATAGCGACCGGATCATCTGCCATCTGAAAACCTTCCATCTGTCGGACCTTTGAACTCAGTGATCAACTGTCGCTCTTCTCTGCGTGTCCCCCAAACTGCTTCCGCATGGCTGAAAGCACCTTGTTGGCGAACTGATCCAGGTTCCTCGAAGAGAACCTCGACGAAAGTGCCGTTGTCAAAACAGGCGCTGGCACGCCTTCCTCAATGGCGGCAATGGACGTCCACCGCCCTTCGCCAGAGTCTGATACCCGCCCGGAATACTCATCGAGCTCAGGAGATTCCGCCAAGGCTTGAGCCGTCAAGTCCAGCAACCACGAGGAGATCACGCTTCCCCGTCTCCAAACCTCTGTGACCTGGGCAAGATCGAAGTCGTACAGATAG
>JAJZIP010000321.1 GCA_021810525.1 Actinomycetes bacterium
GTATTCCTTCTGAGCCTGGTACTCCTTGAGTATGTCGTTCTGCAAAGTGCCGCCGAGCAAGGCGCGATCAATTCCGCGTTCGTGCGCTGCCTCGATGAACATGGCCAAAATTATCGGAGCAGGCGAGTTTATGGTCATTGAAGTCGTCACCTTGGAGAGGTCGATCTTGTCGAAAAGATCGAGCATATCCTCCACTGTGTCGATCGCGACTCCACACTTCCCAACCTCTCCCTCGGACTTTGGATCGTCCGAATCCCGTCCCATCAGGGTAGGCAGGTCGAAGGCGGTCGAGAGACCATCTCCACCGGCCCCAAGAATTTCATGGAAGCGGTGGTTCGTATCTACTGCGGTTCCGAATCCAGCGAACATCCTCATAGTCCAGAGCTTTGACCGGTACATCGAAGCATACGGGCCCCTCGTGAATGGGTATTCACCGGGAAGCTCCTCGGGCCGGTCCTCGTCGGATTCTCTATCTGGATCTAACGCCCCGTTGCGCCCGTATACTGGTGCGACTGGAATGCCTGACATCGTCTCGAATTCGCTATCCCTCAGTGGGGTAGCCCTGTAACGCTCGCTCCAAGAACTAGGCATACAACCAATTCTAATCCAGCTAAAGAAAAAACATACGGACCCAAACGAAAAATAAACGGACCCAAACGATTTTTCGAAGGTACAGGACTGCTGGAGCAGGACCGATGAACAAACTTCCCGGAGCCGATCGGCGACACTCTATCGCTGAAGAATCGGTTGAAGGAAACGTGCCGTCGGAATGAGGTATCCAGCCCCGCTTTGAACCGCTCTCTGATATGCGAGCATTGCTATGGCAGCGAACTGGACTCCAGTGCCATGACCGATATAGCAGGTGATCTGATCTGGAGAAGTCCTGCCCTGATGCACCCCCGCAATTACGTCTGCCAAGAAAGGATAGTTCTCCCACGCGTGGCCAGCTTCCTTCCACCATCCAGGAACGGTCTCGTTCAGCTTCCGGTTACGCAGGTCACCGACTATGACGTGGACTGTGTCTCCGGTGCTTCCAACCACGACGGCATCGCAGCTGTCGAGGACGTTCAGATCGACCTCCTGCTTCTTTATGCAGTTGATGTGCAATCCGGGTTTCAGCCACTCAGCCTTGATGGTGGGGTGAAGAGTGTTTGTTGCCGACACTATGATCTCTGCCGACTCGGCTGCCTCGTCCGAGCTTGACGCCGCCTCCACTTTGCAGCCTGTGGCATCCGCCATTTTCCCCACGAACTCCTCAAGATGGGCTCTGTTCGGGCTGAAGACCTTCGCCGTCATATCGGGGAAGACAACTGCCAGCGCCCGAAACTGAGTCTCGGCCTGGTAGCCCGTCCCCAAGAAGCCCACGTTCCTGCTGTTCGGGTTGGCCAGATATTTTGCCGCCAGCGCGCTGGTTACGCCAACCCGTAGCCTTTGCACCTCGCCATCGGTCAGGATCGCCAGGAGCTCCCCCGTCGAGAGCTGGTACAGCATTAACAGCCCGTTCTCCTTGCCTATCCGCACCGACTCCTCTTGCGACTTGGTCAGCTTCTCCCGGCGGCTGTCTGTGGACTCTCCGGGAGCACGCAAAAGGTCAGAATCGACCCTGAGGCATGCGGCATCGAGTGACGGTACCACGCCGCTCATCGACTTGAAGGAGTTGATAGCCCCCAGTGATGGCACACTCGAAAGTACGTCGTGGCGCCGCACGCTTGCAGCATTGCCATGACCTAGATCCCAAAAAGCCGTCTCCAAAGGCTTGAAACAGCTTTCAATGTTCACAAGCGAAGCAACCTCTTCATTGTTCAGCAGCCTTACATGCTCAGCCATCTGTTCCCCCCTGTGGCTAGGTGATATTTCAGGCCCATTTAGAACTCCGTCAGGGCCCGAAGTGAATAGTATCTCACACTTGCTATGTAACGGCGCCTATGTGAGTCAGCTGGCCTCCGTCGATGACAATTGCCGACCCGGTAATGTAGGACGCAGCTCCAGAGGCCAGAAATGCAACTAAGTTGGCGACCTCTCTCGGCGCGGCAAATCTGCCTAGCAACGTCCGAGCCGCCGCCTCTTCGAACTCCTCACTTCCTGCGCCTCTTTCCAAACGCCTTTCGGTAAGTACCGGGCCGGGACAGACTGCATTCGCCCTGATTCCCCGTTTGCTCGCCTCGATGGCTAGAGTCTTCGTGAAACCAACTATCCCGGCCTTGGCGGCAGAATAAGCGCTCTTGTTGGCCCTCGATGAAAACGCATAGGTAGAAGATATGCTCACAATTGAACCGACGCCGTCCGTCAAAAGAGGCAGGAACTCGCGCGACATCAGATAGACGCTCGTCAAGGAGTTGGAAATGACTCTGGTCCAGAACTCCAGGTCCATCGAGACTATCGGCTGATTCGGACCCATGCCCGCTACGTTTACCAGGGCAGCGATCTCACCGTACTCCTTCAAAACTCTGGAGCCGACTTGAGATACATCAGACTCCATCGAGGCATCGGCTATGTAATAGCGGTCGGGCCATGAATTCCCTTGGGCCGTCTTCTGGAGGGTTTTTCCAAAGGTCGGATTCTTATCGACAGCGATAATCTTGGCTCCCAAATCGGCTAAAACCTCGCAGCAACTGAAGCCAATGCCGGCCGCTGCTCCCGTTACGAGAACTGCGGAGCCACGAAATTGAAGAGATTCAATCATATTGGACAACTCCTTTTGGTGACGTTGATGCTGCATCGACTCAGTTACCTGCATATTCAGCTCCCTCTAAATCTGCGGCTTTCAGCTAGTTGGGATAGCGGTTTTTCTAGACCTGCTTCAGTGCCGGAAACGCTTGCCTTGGGCTTGGG
>JAJZIP010000322.1 GCA_021810525.1 Actinomycetes bacterium
GTGCCAAACTGAACCAGCCCATCGTTGGGATGGCCGCTACCCCAGACGGCAAGGGATACTGGCTGGTTGCCGCAGACGGCGGCGTGTTCAGTTTCGGCGATGCGAGTTTCTATGGCTCCCAGGGCGGTGCCAAACTGAACCAGCCCATCGTTGGGATGGCCGCTACCCCAGACGGCAAGGGATACTGGCTGGTTGCCGCAGACGGCGGCGTGTTCAGTTTCGGCGATGCGAGTTTCTATGGCTCCCAGGGCGGGCAAAGCTCACCGAACAACTTCGTCGCAATGGCAGTGATGAACAACGGTGAAGGTTACCTCCTTTTGGCTGAGCATCCGGTCTCCACGAATCAGACAGCGTAGCCCTGTGTGTTTCCCTTTATATCCCCCGGCAATTCACCTTGGCTTCACTGATGCGTGAAATTCGATCTGGTGAAGATGGGTACAACCGCTAATCCTGAAAGGGGGTCAGAGTGGTGTTCATCTGAGGGGGAATGCCTGGAGAGATGTCATGGCGAAGAGGTATGGAAGCAGGTTTCGAAATCTCGGGCGAGACTAGAGCCGGTAGTGCTGTTCAAGCCCTACGAAAATGATGGCAGCAGCGCCTTGGTGAAGGCTCCGCGTGGTTGGAAGGCAAGTGAAGCAAGTTCGAGGTGAAATGGTCCAGCGATTTGTTGATAGATTCTTAGCAGACTGCCGGTGGAGACTGATTAGAAACTCCATTTGATGGGCACCGGCCGCCCATGCGGAATCTGAACTTGGATTTACGCGGCTGCCATTGGCTTCAACGGATCGAAGAGCGGCCAATATGGAGAGCAGACGGAGCCCCTTGTCCATTGCTTCGTGAACTGCATTTTTGCTAGCCTTGCCAGTAGCAGGCGTATTCAGTCGACAGAGTTCGGCCAATGACATCATTGACGATGCTCCTACGGCCAGTGCATGTAGTGGACAGGAATTAATTCATGTCAGACGATCGAGTCGAGCCTGAACAAAGATCCTCTCCCCCCGACAAAGGGGGGGTGCATGAAGACCAAAATGACCGGAATCAAGAGTCAATGCAAAGTGAAGCCGTTCTGCCAAGCAATTCATCAAATAGTGTTGGCGAATTACATTCGGGCGTAAAGGTTGATCTACCAGTTGAAAAGAAAATCCCATCAGTCGCCGAGATATTTGGGGTGTTCTTGGTTATTGGGGTCTCTGCTTTTGGTATGGCAATCATGCAGAGCATTCGGTCCGTGCCCGTTCGTAGAGGATGGATGTCCAAGGACGACATAGATGAAGGCTTTGGCCTGGTGCAACTATATCCCGGTGCAATGATGGTCGATCTTGTTGCCTATATCGGCTACCGAATGAAGAAGATCCGCGGTTCGCTCGCTGCTGTAACTGGATTTATCAGCCCGTCGCTGCTGCTTTTAATTGGACTCTCCTGGGCATATTTTACATACGGGACTCACCCTGAGGTCAGAAATCTCGTTGTAGGGTTGGGCTCTTTAGTGGTTGGAGTACTTCTTTCGGTAACTGTGGACTTTGCTACCCAACATGCCCGGCAACGCACCGCCGCATTAGTGGCGCTTGGAGCATTTATCATTGCCGCAACCTCTCGCAATGTGCTTTGGGCTGTGCTCCTGGGCGCACTTGTTGGCGGTATAGTTGACCGGACCCGATTTTCTCTGGCTGGGCAGGTAACGTCGAACTCCCCTGGGACAGGTTCCGGAGCTAACATTTTATGGCGGCGGATGGGGCTGGCCATTGTTCCCGGAGTGATTGTAGCCGTGATTGCCACCATGGCTGCGCTGGGAACGGGTCCGCTGGCTGCAGTGTCGGCAGATATGGCCAAGATAGGTGCGGTGGCCTTTGGTAACGGCACAACGATCATGCCTGTGCTGCAACAAGACGCCCTAGCTCACAATTGGCTGAACTTGAGCCAGTTTGAAGTTGGTATCGGTTTCGGACAGGTGACGCCTGGGCCATTTCTCAGCACGGCTTCGTTTATCGGTTACGCTGCTGCCGGGTGGTTGGGAGCGATAGCAGGCGGAGTGGCGATCTATGCCCCGAGTGTCGCGATGACGATGGTAGTTGCCGAGATCTATCCGTGGCTGAGGCGCCTTAGCTTTGTACGCGGTGCGATAGCCGGAGTCATGGCGTCTTTCACCGGCCTGCTCGTTTCGATGGTTGTCACTTTGGCGAAACCGCTAGTGAGTGTTCCTGTGGCATTGATTTTTGCCGGCGGAGCTTTTGTAGCCAGCCGGATTTTTAAATTGAACGTCCTTCTGATCTTTGTGGTCGGAATTGCAGTCTGGGCGCTTTATTTATTCCTGGGCGGCAACGTGACATGAGATGGGATTCGATCCCTCAGCGAGCCGGGCGCACTGTGAGGCAACGCTTTTCTAGAGGCATTTCAACATGATCCGAGGAAGATGAATGAAGGTTATCTCGATATTGGCTCTGATCATCGGACGCATACAACCTGGAGATCGTCATCTCTACGCTTGCGTCAAAGTGGATCCGATCAAAGGGCTGACGTCATGACAGACGAACCTGGTTGCAAGATCGACCACTTGTCGTTGACCGAAATGGTGTCTGGCCTGAAAAGATGCTGGTATGCGAAAAGACCCTGCAGGGCAGGGCCATCTCTTCAGCACCGCAAGCCCACGCCTGCTTCACTAGCGGCTGTAACTCGTCTCGCGATTCGGCCGACGGTTGCTGTGACTTTTCGGTTCAATGCTGCCAGCTCCTCTTCCCAGAGATCATCTTACGTAAGTTGAGGAGGCGGATGGGAAACAAGGCTGTTCCATTGCAAAACCCGAGTCACAATACCCAGGCTGGCCTTGCC
>JAJZIP010000323.1 GCA_021810525.1 Actinomycetes bacterium
TTCCCTCCCAAAAAGGTTGCGAGATCGGAAGCGGCTTGAAGGTACGCTTTGACTGGCTTCGCCTTTGCCTTGGTAACCAGTAGGTTTCGCCAGGTGTTGTCCTCGATTGCGTAATCCCATGGGGCAACGCTTATGCAGTGAATCCCTGTCGCTTCGGTAATTTCATCAGGGAGGCTACGGAGCTTGTTTATCATCACCAGTGCCAAACGTTCCTGATACAGAGCCAACCTTGAGGCGGCAGCCCTTGCGTCATCTATAGAACGCACAACGACTACAACAACGCTTGCAGCGTTCAGTACCCTGTTGTGGATACCTAGATGCTCAGGGGCGATTCGACCCATATCAACAATCACATCCATATGTGACTGCAAAATAAGATCCACTCGTTTTTGCCACCAAATCTGCTCACCAAGACTTGGAAAATCCGGCATCACTGGTGCAGGTAAAACCGGCAGTTCCCATTTGTCATTTGTGATCTCCGACAAAGGTCGGGGATCTTCTTGGCCGAAGTCCCTACCGTCATCAAGGATTCCAGTAGGGGAAGGAGAGGCAGGTGTATTGAACCCCATGATGCGGGCAACGTCGCCACCTGTGGCTCCAAGTTCGACCATGATTCGGTTAGGGTTGGGCCACATGCTTGTGAGATTTGCTATTTCTGTCGTAGCACCGACTCCGCCACTGATCTGAGTGAACGCAAATATCGTCATTACGACCGCCTGGCCAGTGAAATGTCATTGTTAGCAGCAGCAGTGGTAATGACTGGCACCGATTTGCCTGATACGATCAAATCCACCAACGTGTTACCGCCGTTTGGTGCCAAACTCACAGAAGAAATCACTCCGGTGCCAAGAATGTCTCCTGGAAGGGCATTTATGGACGAAGTAGCGGTGGATGAGGCAGAACTAGACGGGGTATTATTCAGCGGTTGAACGCCAGTGTAAACAAGTTCCACTTGATCGCCTGGTGACATTCCTCCACTCGGCATGTGTCCCGCCGTGAGGCTTATCCCTACAATTGCCTGATTGGTTTGAACTTGACCGTTTGTGGCTAGGCCCTTGGTGATTACTTCGCCTGGGAGAATCGGCACTGTAGCACTGCGATGAAGGATTTGCGACAGAGGTAGCGCACCTGATACCCCTGGTGCGGGCACTTGTTCCACACCGAGGTTAGATGGGGCAAAATTGCCACCAGCGGGTACTCCCTTAGTGGCTATATAGACCGGCACGGTTGAACTTGATCGATGGAGAATTAGGAACCCTCCTGAAAGTCCAATAAGGCCAGTGAGTAGAAGTAGACCCGCTCGGATCAAGCGCCGTTGACTCTTTCCGGCAGCAGATTTTGGTTTTGCGACTTTGGTACGGTTTTTGGGTGGGGGAGGAGCCTGCTTGACTGGCGCAGTAGCACCGTTACCAGCTATGGACTCACTTGCGGAGGTTGGCTCCGGTGACTTCGCCTCAGTCGATTTGGCCTTGTCTTTGGTTTTGAACATCAGTGTTCTCCCTGTGGCTCTATTTACTTTTATAGTTAGGCCGGATTTACTTGAGAATCATCAAACCGACCGTCCAGGTGATAATCGCAGATGACGCAATCGCCAGACCAGCTCTCAGGTGCCGGACGTGGCGGAAGCGGAGGTATCCGACTATTACGCCGAGCGTTATCGGCCACAGCATGAACAGCGTCAGCGCATAGACAACTGGGAAAAGAGCCAACACCAGCCAGGTAACACCAATCATCTTCAGGTCGCCGCCGCCGATTTTTTTACGCACCATCTCGAGGGCGAAAAATGTCCATATCAGTGCAATTACTGAAAAGCGGATAAGGCCACCTAAAACCCCATTTACCGCTAGTTGCATACCGAGAGCGATCACTGCGGCGGTAAGCATGCAGGCGTTAGGGATTACGCCGCTACTTGTATCGATGAACCCCGAGAAGATGAAAATCCCCCCAATGGCGGTCAACCCAAGAGTTGAAAGAGCTGAATGGGAGAGAAAGCCAAAGACACCTAATAGAAGAGCCATCACCACCGCTGTGACACGGAGAGGATGGCTCAAGATTGAGGTTTTCATAAATGTAGTTCCATTCGGCTATGTAACCAAAGTGATTGAGAGATGACCCCCTCACTACGAATAGTTAGGCCGAACTCAGAACAGTTCCTACTTGGGATATTTCCACCAGGGAAAACTAAGCGCCACTTGTAATGGTGGCTTGTTGTAATGTTGTGATGTTGCTAGAACTTCGGTTTGTAGACAGGCTTTTGACCCACGCCACTCTTTAGCTCGTCGTTCTGGGGTTCTTCTTCGCCGAGAGCGCCTTTCAGAACCATGGCTGCAATATGCCGCCTGGTTTCCAGAGGTATAAATTCGGCCATGAGTTCTAACACTTCACGCCTATATTCCTCATCTGGAGATTCCAGAGAATCGACAAATTCGTCAATCAGCTTGTGCTGGATCTCAAGGGTTGCCCGATCACAAACATCTTTCATCTCGCCAATCTTGGCAACCATTTCGCCTCGGTATTGAAATTGATTTGCCTGCCAAAACGGATCACACATGTTTTTTGCAAGGGCATTTACGGTCGCGCCTGGCTTGAGTTCTTCAAGCACTCCATCTATAGTTTCTAAAGATTTCATTTTTCTCTCCTTATCTATAAGTATGCACGAGCCTCAAAACTCGTTTGACTGTGCCGTAAAAACCCTGCCAGTCATAAACATCTGTAGCCGGTGCATACATATAGATATGAACTCAGAACACTTTTCAGCAGATCCTCGGATCGCACAGCTTCACGTAACTTCCAACCAACGGCAGACCTAA
>JAJZIP010000324.1 GCA_021810525.1 Actinomycetes bacterium
TGTAGTCTTTCGGGCATTCGCCGCGTACTAGCGTACTAGCGGTGAAATACTTCGACAGGATAGGCATTCCCCGACTCGCATGAATTCAACTTTTCGAACTGCCCGATTGGAACCCACATGGCGGGTTTTGCCGCTTAGGTGGTGGCTAAGAAGCTTCCCCTGATGCCGATCAAGGATAATTTGGCTGCAATCGTTTTCAGAAATTATCTAACTTCAAATACCATTCACGGATTGCAAGTTCAATAATATATAAAGGTATGATTAATGTCACATTCCTGGATTGAAGGCTTTGGGGGTCTGGCTTTTCTCAGTTTTCAAATCATCATGCAGCGATGTCGGTGCAATCCGTTAATTACGAGGGCAAACAGGAGCCTGCGGTTTCTGATTGTTCTGCAGCTGATAGGTAGTCGAAAAATCATCTATTTTTGGGGGTAAAACTTTATGAAGTTAAGGTTCGGTCGGAGCGGAATTAAATCTGCCAGGAGCAGAGTTCAGGGGATTTTCCGCTTCACATTCTTGTCTTCGTTGATAGTGGTGATGGCAGCTTGCGGAAGCTCTAGCTCCAGCTCAAGTTCAAGTGCTGGGAGTTCAACAAAGAGTGCGACTACAGCTGTAACTACTTCCAACATCACTGTGGCCTGCGATACGGGTTTCTTCAGCTGTACCCCCATTTTGGTGGCTGAGCAAGAAGGATTCTTCACTAAGAATCATTTGAAGGTGACCAATATTCCGATTTCGAGCAGCACCGCAGGTGAAGCTGGTCTTGTAAGTGGAAGTATCGACATCGGGTTGGGTCCTGATCCATTTGTTATCCAGTCAAAGGCGCATGTGCATGTGGAAGCTGTGACTGGTCTGACGACAGAATATTTTCTTATTTTGGCCAATTCGTCTATGCCGGCTCCGGCGAATGCAACGCCAGCTCAGCTCATGCAGACCCTACGTGGTAAGAAGATCGGTCTGGTTGGATTAGGTGGCGAAGGCTACACAAGTCTTGAGTATGCCCTAGGCGAAGCGAAAATCCCACTTTCTGCGGTTTCAGTAGTTGGATTGAGCGGAATTGGGACACCGGAATTCGCAGCTCTGCAGAGCAATGCCGTTAATGCCCTGGTGACAGATGTTGCTGGCGCAGCTTCTCTAATTGGAAAAGATGGGATCCACGTACTGGTGAACTTTAATCAGCCTGGCGTTTTCCCAAGCTACCTTTCCGGTGCTGCTAATGGATTGCATGCCAACACCATGATGGCTACCAAGTCCTGGATTGATGCGCACCCAACTCAGGTGAAGGAATTCCAGAAAGCAATGGCTGAAGCTTCAGTATGGATGCATCAGGCTGCCAATTTCAAAGCCACTGAGAAGATTGAGTCTCAGCTTACCGGACCCACATTGTCTCCGTCAGCCCTTTCATATGTGACTAAAAACGTGATTGACAGCGTGATGGCAGTGTATGTGGACAAGGCCAGCATGGCGGCACAATACAAGCTTGATGTAAGTCAAAAGGTTATTGCGCCAATTCCAAATATAAATGTGGCTGATTATTTGGCTCCAGGTTGTCCTGCCACTGCGGCACAGGTCAATACATTAGGTGCAGCAGGAGCATAAAAGATGATGGGTTCCAAGATTCGAAATAGTCCCAAAGATTCTGCAGGTCAAAGCATGGTTAACCAATATCGGTCAAATGAGCCAAAAGATAATGGTCTTGTAATTGACGCGCAGAATGTTGGGCTGTGGCTAAACGGATCCGAGGGACCAGTAGAGATACTAAACAGTATTGACTTACAAGTTCGCAATGGCGAGTACGTTGCCGTCGTAGGTCCCAGTGGCTCAGGGAAAACGATGTTTTTGAGCGCCGTGGCCGGACTTGAAAAGCATACTTCAGGGTCGTTGAGGGTCTTCGGGAATAAGCCAGTTCCGGAAGACCCGAGACTCGGATTTGCTATGTCAAGAGATGCGTTATTGCCCTGGCGTACCGCCAGGGGAAATGTTGAACTAAGTCTTGAGGCTCTAGGGGTACCTGCAAATGAAAGGCGAGAAAGGGCGGAACAGGCATTAGCCCAGGTTGATCTGAGCGATTATGCAGATGTTTACAGAGCCCAGCTGTCACAGGGCATGCGTCAGAGGGTGGCTTTGGCCAGAACTTTGGTAACCAATCCAAGTTTGTTGTTACTTGACGAGCCGTTTGCGGCACTTGACGCTCAAACTCGAATACTGATGCAAGAGCGGTTAATGAAGTTACTTGGAAGTTATGAAGGTACCGTTTTTCTAGTAACCCATGATATTTCTGAAGCAATCCTTTTATGCGACCGTGTCATTGTGTTTAGTCATAGGCCTGCCCATGTAGCTCGTGAGATTAAGATTCCTCTACCTCGTCCAAGATCAGCAGTTCATTCCCGGTCAACTCCTGAGTTTCAGCAGTTATATGAGGAGATCTGGGATCAGCTCTCTCGAGAATTTTCAGTAGAGGATATTTAGGGAGGATAAGCAAATGTCTACTATCGAATCCTCAAGGGAAGTAAGTGGTCAGTTTGTCGTAAGTGCCGAAGAAGGTAAGCAACGACTGTTGATTGAGGCTCAGCGCTCTGAGCGAAGGCATCTCATCCAGACCTGGTGCATCAGGGTTGGTTTTATAATCCTATGGTTGGGTTCCTGGCAGTTGTTTGCCGCCCAGAGAATTTTGAATCCGGTTTTTATTGGTGAACCGAGCGGTATTTGGCACAGTTTTACCGGAATGCTGGGAGGCAGCGTAGTTACCACAGATCTGCGGGTGACTCTGTTCGAGAGCATCGTGGGTTTTCTGGCATCAGATCGGAA
>JAJZIP010000325.1 GCA_021810525.1 Actinomycetes bacterium
ATCTCTAATCGAAGTGACAAAGTACTCTGGGTTTCCCAACTCGTCATATGCGAGTGCCGCTGACACCTCGGCCCAAACAATATGTCCGTCTTTATGCTGATAGCGTTTGGTGTAGGTTCCCTGCGACTGACCACCTTTAAGCGCTCGCTCACTCAATTTCTTAGAAATATGTCGATCCTCAGGCACAGTGAAAGGAGTAAAGTCTTGGCCAAGAAGCTCTTCACTTTCACGTCCAAGCATTTTGCATAGGGAACTATTTACCGCAAGCATGCGGGTCTCAAGATCGGTGACAGCCATGCCAGCGATATTGTTTGCAAAGGCCAGATGGAAACACTGTTCACTTTGAAGAAGTTTGGCAGCCGGTCCGACAGCATGACGTTCGCGTTTTTTGTCAAAACACACACCAAGCAAAACGGGTATCACTAGCACGGCAGCTAAAATACTCCACGCACCCCAGAGCTGACTTGCGCTATGAGGAAGTAACAGCTCTTGCGTTATAGAAAAAATGATACCTTCGAGAGCAACCGCTACTGATCCGGCAAGACCAAAGATGCTACCAGCATAGACAATAGGAATAAACAGGAACAGAATCAATACGAAACCAGGCATAGGGATTCTTCCGAGATCTC
The DNA here is from genome assembly GCA_021810525.1 of Actinomycetes bacterium. GTDB lineage: Bacteria > Actinomycetota > Acidimicrobiia > Acidimicrobiales > Acidimicrobiaceae > SCQM01. Next base: position 630 of record JAJZIP010000325.1, read on the forward strand.
TAGCTATACCCGCGCCCAAGTGAATCAAAAGAGCTGCTGCCAGTAGGGATTGAGCCAGCCAAAAACGACGATCAGTGATCGGGGGGTGCGTGATGTACCAAAGCAGATCCTTCTGCAATTGGCGACCACTTCCATGATTTCTCATGTTGCTGTTCCCCTCGTCTAATTGCTTCAGCTATTCCCCATGCTAACCCAAGTCGATTCTGCTTCCAAACAACAGCATTTTTTGATCTATACACTCGTTCGCAATTGGCTTCGCCAGATTTTCATTCGGCTATCCCACGAATTTCAATAATAACTGCTTTTTAGGGCAAAATCATTTCATTGAACTGGCTTTGCTGCTCTTGACTGCAATGATGAAGACACGGATTTGCGTAAAAATCTACTGGTGCTCTGATTATGTCTGAACATCAAGCTGTCCGTCTTGGTCCCCCTCGAATCATAGGTAGGATTTTCACGGACTCGAGCCACACGGCACGACGTTCTACGATAACAAACCGTGAGATCGACGGACAAGAAAACAAGAAGGCATACTTCAATAGCATTGTCGCAAGTTCGGAGTCTCAAGTGTCGAACCAACTGGAAGCATTTCGAAAGGAGAGACCTCCACAACATCATCTTGCCGTTGAATCGCTAACACTGGTAACCTGGATGAAATATATATTCTTGATCTTCACAGTGTTGTTTCTAATGAGGCAATCTTTGAAACACATTTGTATGCCAATGAGACATAACGATATAAGGCTCGATGTCTATGTAGAGATGAATCAAAATCTAAAAACCTGCCTGTAACCGACAATCTGGTTACAGATAGCCGAGATTGGGGATCGCATTTATGTGGATATTTTTCACATGGGTTGCTTGCATCATAATATTTCTTACCGGAGAGTTCCTACTAATCAAATCCCATGATCGAAGTTGGAAAGCCGGAATCCGAGAACTGCAAACCCGAGAATTTGCTCTGCGAACCTACAATCTCTGCGAACGAATGAAACAATCTGCAGCCATGCTTCAGGTAGTAATCCACGAACCCTCCTTTATTCCCCTCGTCAATGGCAACGTAGACATCCAAGGTGAGTGCCACGCAGCCTCATTAACCGAAGCTCAGAAAATCATGGCCGAAGTAGAAACGCAGCTCCTCATAGACCCAACTGCCAAGCCGTTTAGAGAGAAGTACACAGAATTATGGAATACCTTCAACGAGTACATTATCACCTACCTTTACGAACCACCTGGTATTTGGCACGCAAAAAAGACATGCTCGCTTGAGCAAACAATTGACACGCTTGCCCTCGAAGTGCGATTACTTGCCGATAACCACCTTGAACGACTTGACACTCGACCTTTGCTAACTGAAATACCCGTGTACATTTGGTCCAGCAGTTATAACAATTTATAGATATACGCATGTCGCGAAAACGTACGACACTACTTGGGGGATGACCTCCCGCGCATTTACAAAACTGAGCCCTTCGAATCCCATAGAGTTGCATTTACATCGATAGGCTCAGACATACTCTCCCCGCTCTCCCTGCGGTATCCCTCTGGAATAATGTCAATCCCAGGAAGCAGGTCACCAAAGCGCATGTATTCCGGCTCGAACCACAAAATTGCCTTACCAGTTGGCCCATTTCTATGCTTGGCCACAATGACCTCTACTAATCCCTGGTTTTCAGTTTTTTCGTCATAAACTTCTTCCCTGTATAGAAATAACACCAGGTCAGCATCTTGCTCAATAGCGCCTGAATCCCTCAAATCGGACAACTGTGGCCGCTTGTCATGTCTGGCTTCTAAGTTTCTCGACAACTGAGACAGGGCTATTATCGGCACTTCAAGCTCCCGTGCAAGCAGCTTCAGGTTCCGGCTAATCTCAGCTACCTCTAACTGGCGGTTCTCAGCACCTCTGCCTTTACCATTGCCGCCCATTAGTTGCAGATAATCAACAACAATCAGCCCCAGTTTCCCTTTGGCTTGCTCTTTGAGCGCCGCTAGGCGTATATCTGTTACCTTCACCATTGGGTCACAAAGGAGCACCAAATCGGTATTGTGGAGGCCAAAAACAACCTCATCCACCCTTGCCATCTCATCATCTGTCAACTCACCGGTTTGAAGTCGAGACAGATTGATTTGAGCACCGCTGGCCACAGCTCTTTCACTAAGTTCATCTGAACTCA
>JAJZIP010000326.1 GCA_021810525.1 Actinomycetes bacterium
TACTTCTCCATCAGCTCGTCGTCGAAGTTGGCGATGTTCTCGAGCAGCTTGCGATGGTACTCCTGCGCCCGGTCAACCATGTCAGGGGGTATATCGACGATGTCATACTTCTCCCCCAGGAGATCTTCGTAGATCAGAGCGTTCATTTCTATTAGGTCGATGACCCCGACAAAGTTGGACTCCGCTCCGATCGGGAGCTGGATCACGCAGTCGTTTGCATCGAGCCTGTCTCTGATCATCTCCACGCAACGGTAGAAATCCGCGCCAGTGCGGTCCATCTTGTTGACGAAGCACATCCTTGGGACGTTGTACTTGTTGGCCTGGCGCCAGACAGTCTCAGTCTGAGGCTCCACGCCTGCGACGGCGTCGAAGACCGCTACAGCGCCGTCGAGCACCCTGAGAGAGCGCTCGACCTCGACTGTGAAGTCGACGTGTCCAGGCGTATCAATGATGTTGACGCGGCAGTCGTTCCAGAAACACGTCGTGGCGGCAGACGTGATAGTGATGCCACGCTCCTGCTCCTGCACCATCCAGTCCATGGTGGCCGCGCCCTCGTGGACCTCTCCAATTTTGTAATTCTTCCCCGTGTAGTAGAGAATTCGCTCTGTAGTCGTTGTCTTACCGGCATCTATGTGAGCCATAATGCCGATATTGCGATACTTATCTAGGGGATAAGCCCTGCCTGCCATAGTAATACTGCCTCTTTTTAAACGCCTGGATAAAAAACTCATGTTCGTTGGACCGAACGAACCATTTTAATCGGCTCTAGAAGTAAATACGTCCAGAGAGCTGAGCAGCAGAGGATGCTGGTGATCCTCTACACCACTTTTTGTGTTCTTACGTGCTTCCCGGGATCTGGGTCGGAAAGCCTTGCTACCAACGGTAGTGCGCAAACGCCTTGTTCGACTCCGCCATCTTGTGAAGATCCTCACGCCGCTTAACTGAGGCGCCGACTCCGTTTGCGGCGTCCATCAGCTCGTTCGCCAAACGCTGCGACATAGTCTTCTCCCGCCTCTTGCGAGAATATCCAACGATCCAGCGGATTGAAAGCGTCGTGGACCTTCTGCCCTTGATCTCCACCGGCACCTGATAGGTGGCTCCACCTACGCGGCGCGATCGAACCTCGAGCTCCGGCTTGGTATTCTCGATGGCCTTTTTCAAGATGCCTATTGAGTCACCGCCGTTCTTCTCCTGGATAATACTAAGAGCATCGTAGACTATTTGCTCTGCAAGAGTCTTCTTTCCCCTGGAGAGAACCTTATTGACTAACTGAGACACGAGGATCGAGTGGTAAATCGGATCCGGGTGGATCTCTCTGCGAGCAGCTGGTCCCTTACGAGGCATTCGACTACTTCTCCTTCTTAGCGCCGTAGCGACTTCTAGCTTGCTTACGGTTCTTTACGCCAGAAGTGTCAAGCGTCCCGCGAATGATCTTGTAACGAACGCCTGGGAGATCCTTGACCCTTCCACCACGAACCAGCACAATCGAGTGTTCCTGGAGGTTGTGGCCGACGCCTGGAATGTAGGCCGTCACTTCCACCCCGCTCGTCAGTCGAACACGGGCGACCTTCCTCAGTGCCGAGTTCGGCTTCTTGGGCGTGGTCGTGTAGACCCTTGTGCAAACGCCGCGTCGCTGTGGTGCACCCTTCAGCGCAGGCGTCTTCGTCTTAGATTGTTTCGATTCACGTCCAGTCCGGACGAGCTGTGCTATCGTGGGCACGCCAAACCTCTCCAATTGTCAATTTGTTTACCTGTTCCGAACCAGCTCAGCCTCTTCGGTAGGGCTACTTCGTTCGGGCCAGAAAATCTAGTGCACCGAATGCACACTATGCCAGTTTTATACTATAGAGGCTTTACGGCTGGCACCCTCTATTTTGAGCAGTGCCAGCCACCTCTATTTCTGTTGCTATGAGGCGCCTTGATCCAACTCCTTGGGGCCTTCGTCATCGGAATCGACATCTCCGATTGAGAACTCCTGGAAATCTTCACCTTCCGCTTCTATATTGGCGAGCTCCGTGAAGTCCGGCTCGTCGAAGTCAAAGTCTCCGAAGCCCTCCAAATCCTCTGACGACCAGAAGGACATCCTCTGAGCCTCAGGGGCCTCCACCTTGACCGAGCGATAGATGCCAAGTCCTGTACCTGCAGGAATGAGCTTACCGATGATAATATTCTCCTTCAGACCAAGCAGGGCGTCGCTCTTGCCCTCGATGGCCGCCTCGGTCAGGACCCGTGTCGTCTCCTGGAACGAGGCCGCGGAAAGCCACGAGTCTGTCGCTAGCGAGGCCTTGGTGATGCCCATGAGTTCGGGGCGTCCTTCAGCGGGGCGCTTGTCCTGAGCAACCAGCGCCCTGTTGGCATCGGAGTAGAGCTTGGTGTCAACCCTCTCGCCGGGGAGGAACTGGGAGTCTCCTGGCTCTGCCACGGTCACCCTCTTCAGCATCTGCCGGACTATGAGCTCGATGTGCTTGTCGTGAATGGACACACCTTGATCCCGGTAGACCTTCTGGACCTCTTCAACGAGGTACTGCTGGGTCTCGCGGATGCCCTTGATATCAAGCAACTCCTTTGGATCACGAGGCCCTTCGACTATCGGATCCCCCGCGCGGATCTCCTGCCCATCGGTCACTTCGAGGTGGGAGCGGTATGAAAGCACATGAGTCTCTTCCTCACCGTCCTCGCCGACTATTGTGATGCTTCGACCGGCCTCCTCTTCAACCAAGCGGACAACTCCGGTCAGTCTGGAAAGAAGTGCGGCACCTTTAGGTGTGCGAGCCTCAAAAAGCTCCACGACCCTA
>JAJZIP010000327.1 GCA_021810525.1 Actinomycetes bacterium
AAACAAAAACGAATACAACCTCTCAGGCTCTAACCCTAGCAATGCTATACTTTTTCGGGATTGGTCGCCCTAAGCAGTACACCAAATCAGCAGCATTGCTCAGGTGAAGACAATAGCAAATAACGCTTTGACAGTGATTGACCCACATGCTCAAGGTGCTGAGAATTCGACCGCACCGGCCAGGCTACTAGTTGCCAAGAGCACATTTCGAAATGCTGGTAGGGACGCGTATCAATGCACTCCACCGATTAACCATGGGGTAGGAATAGTAGTCGTAAATGGACAGGCCGGGGTTATTTCAGCGGAATCAACCCAGCGCGTTTAGTATTTTAGTGATGATAAGCAAATTAAACTACCTTTGAATCCGCAAACCAATTCCCGCATGATTCACGACAACGCCACCGCGTACAATGGCTTGTAATTTTATGGGCAGATACCGGATTCGCCGATAAAAGTTCCTGAATCGTTCAGATCTCAATTCTGTCCACAGCCATGAACGATAAAGCGACGAGTACCGCCGTTACACCCAACGTCATTGCGCTATAAATCCACTGCAGCTCCCAGAAGCGATATGGCTGCTGATACCTTAGGAGTGTGTATAAGTCGTGCGATTCTAAGCAGCTGGCATACTTGCTCGGATTGAAGGTTGAGGGTGCAATGATCTGCTCGGTGACACCCGTTTGGTTCGATTGGATTCCGCTAGGTCTGCCCGTTGCCAGTTGACTGCAAGTGTTCAGTACCTGATTTGTATACGTACTCGATAATTTCACTCCAGTCTTAGTTACCGAACTTTGACTTACAATAAGTATCCCCGGTGGCAATGACAAAGGACTCCCCGGGCCGGAAATAATTGTTTTTGGGCTAAGCAATGTTGGATAAGTGGCTGTGATTGCCAGCGCAACGGCTCCAAACAAGATCGCAGTGGTCAAAAGAGCTGCTATTGGTTTCTTCCATAAAAGTGCGGACAAAATCGCTATTGCAACCAACAACAGCGCAAAGGCTGGGGCTAGGACGCCGGTGAAAAGGAACCAATGCCAAGACTCAGCAGTGTAGCTATGAGGAGAAATCCATCTACTTACTACAAGTACTTCAATTACGACAATTACCAATGCCGCAAAAAGTCCGGAAATTATCCTCACCGCCAACCACTGTTTTCGTGTTGCAGCTTGAGTCCAAGAGAAGCGAACGCTCTTAGACTCAAGCTCCCTGGCGAGGCTAGGAGCAACGAAGACAAGTGCCCATATAGCCGGTAATGCGTATATCAGCAAATCTGTGATCGGACCTATGAAAGGTGGGGGCGCTTTTAAGACGGTGGTACAGGCCGACCCTGTGCACCGTGTAAGTGGCGCAGAGCCCAAAAAGCCTGCTGTTGTTCGGATATTTCTGAATTCATATCCGACAAAGGCAAACCAGATGATTTCTGTAACTACAAAGCCAATGACGGAGACCAGAAGCTGGCGATGCCGGGTGGTATAGGACCAAAGAAGTTCCTTGAACGATGGCGGTGATTTGCGAATTTCGGTTGTCGTCATAGGTCACCTCTCCGATTGTGCTTGGCTAGTAAATACCGGTGAGCCGCTCATCCGTGCAATCACAATCTCCTCGAGTCCTGCCGGTTTTGCACCTAAAAGATTGACTACCTCATGATTTGCGGTGCTGAGCAGTATTTGGCTGTCGAGCTCGATCATATAGTCGGTTTCTGCATCGCACATTTGACGTATCAGTTCAAGGTTCTTGTCTGAATTAATAATCCAGTAGTGAGTTCCGAGTATCTCGTCGGTTGGTTTTGACATGACTAGAGAACCCCGAGAAAGCAAGACCAAATGGTCACAGGAGCGTTCCAAATCACTTACAAGGTGCGACGAGAGCAGAATTGTCATCGATTTGTCATAGCCATGAGAGAGGAGAATGCCAAGTAGCGTTCTTCGGCTTATTGGATCGAGCGAGGCCAGTGGCTCATCCAAAAGCATCACCTCCGGCTCCTTGGCCAGTGCCAAAAGAACCGCTGCTGAGTGCCTCTGGCCGCCAGAAAGTTGTTTGATAGCTCGATCGATTGGAATTTTGAGCTGGTCGCATCTATCTAACAAGAGTTTCTCGTTCCAGAGCGCATTCAGATCTTTGCCCATCATCGAGTACCTACTCAGGGTCATTCCAGCTTGTAGAGATGCATCCTGATCGACAAATCCTATCCGTGACAGCCACTTCCAATCTTGGATTGGTGCCGATATGCTAACTTCCGCCACTCCAGAGTCAGGCCTAACCAGACCTGCGAGAATATGAAGTAGTGTAGACTTGCCAGCGCCATTCTCTCCGACCAGCGCTGCAACGGCTCCTTTATGAATCTCAAATGTCACAGATTCAAGTGCCTTGTTTTTTCTATAGGTCTTTGTAACCGCTTCAACCCTTATTGCTGTCACTTGCCCCCTCCATGAGTTTCATCTCCCGAATAATGTTGCCTGTCAGGTGTTGCAACGGTTCCCAGTCGAGCCCATCTTGTCTTGCTTGGTTAATGAGTGCCTCAAATCTTGTTTGGTAGATGTTGAGTAGCTGTGGATTTGCACCACTTGGAAGTGAGGTGACCACTGTTCCAACTCCCTGAATCGGCTGGGCTATGCCTGAGTACTCGAGTTCACGGTAAGCCTTCATCACTGTATTTGCGTTTACTGCAGTCATCTTGACAACTTCACTAACGGAGGGAAGGTGGTCTCCGACTTCCAGGCGTCCAGCATGTAGGGAGTCTTTTACCTGTTCAACTATCTGGAGAAA
>JAJZIP010000328.1 GCA_021810525.1 Actinomycetes bacterium
TTCGCATGAGTGCCGAGCGGATCCAAAAGACCGCTGCAACGATCTTGAGCGGACTCGGTGTCCTCTGGGCGAGAGCATCGTAGGCGAGTGCTCGCCGCTACGAGCCTGACGGCTCATCACTCCAGGGTCTCTATAGTGCCCAGTGTCGACATTGGGTTCATCAGGTTCGACACGGCTTGGGTCTCGTACGATTTCCTAGCTCTGTCAGTGTCCGAATCTAAACTGGTCGTCGAACCAACGAGGGGGGACCCAATGGAAGAGCTGCAATCGTTAGCGAGGAATGATGTCTTCATCCTTGGCGCTGGGTTTTCGAAGACCGTCAACGAGCTTTTCCCGTTGGCTGCGGAGCTCCTTGGCCCGATAGAGGACGCGCTTGGTCAAGATCTGACTGACGGGGTACGACGAAAGGGTGGTGAAGGCTTTGAGCAATGGTTATCGCGTTTGGCGGAAGCCCAACCCTATCTCTCACCAGATAGGAATCTGGAACGATCCGCGGCCTTTCTCCGGGTGAGCCAGGAGATCGGGGAGATTCTTACCAAGAGAGAGAACCAAGCCCTAGGGTGCCAGATTCCTGGCTGGCTCGCAAAGCTTGTCTTCGCTTGGCACATCCGGCATGCCACGGTTATCAGCTTCAACTACGACAATGTGGTTGAACGTGCTGTATCGTCACTAGCACTTCCCACCTCTGGATCTGGTTTCAGCGGACAAGTGGCATCGACGCACGACATTCTCAATCGTCTCCCCCCACTGCCACCACAACAAATGCACGAAGAGACGCAAGTTGCTACCATTCACTGCGGTGTTCAACCATCGCACCTAGGCAACTACACCGAGCAATTGGTCCCTGCAGAAGACACCTTTCGACTGCTCAAGCTCCATGGTTCGATCTCTTGGTACTGGGTTTCCGATGACACAACCGGCGTGACGCTGCAACGTTGGCATGACATGGGCAAGTTTGGGGAACGAATGGGTGACCAACGAGCCGAGATTGCAAGGCAATTCCCGGGCCGCGTTCCTTTCATCGCTCCGCCATCATCGACCAAATCGAAGTACCTTGGTAATCCGGTGATTCGCAAGCTCTGGCAGGATGCTTATGGAGCCTTGCAAAACGCAGAACACGTATATTTCTTGGGATACTCAGTGCCTCAGCAAGATCTCGCAGCTATGGGGCTGATCGTCGAAGGAATTGGTGACAGCAAACCTCAAATTCATGTCCTCGATGTCCGCGCTGACTTGGTCAGAGCCAACTTAGCGCGCCTACTCTCCAGCTATGTGTCGGCAACACCGGGGAAAGAGGGGCAGGACATCCGGAATAACGAGACGGCCGATCTTAAAAACAGCCATCAATTGGAGTGCCTCTCTGACAACAACACAATCAAGGATTTTGCAGATGAATACTTCAACGAGCTTTCAGCGGAGGGTGCCGGGAACCTCGTACGAGTTGCTGCAAGTCTGAACCCTATCACACTTGAGGATCTGGCACAACCTTGGAATGGGCCCGACGATGGCGCCGACTTCCCTATCACTGGTTCCGTTATATGCCCTGAACTACCGACCAAGGGTTTTGCTCCTTCACTCAACTGCGGTCAAGCATGTGTTGAGGGCGATACCCTAATAGTTCCAGTCAGAGGTGGCGGAGATACAGATGCTCGGCAGCTTACCAAATTGATGAGACTTCTCCAAGAAAACGCTGGCATCAAGAGAATCGTCGTTTCACACAACGACGAGACAAGGATACCAGTCGTTCCGTTCATTCTCAGGCCGCGGGAGACTCAACACCTGACTGGCGGCAATTGGTATGATGTCTATCTGGCTCCCCTGACCACTAGGTAGGTCGCGAGGTCAGACTGAGCGTCGGCTACACCTGACGGGTTCATGATACAAGGGTTGCAGGAAGGTGACGCGGTAATCGGCCAGCGATTAGGGAATCCTAGAAAACTGCCACGCTCAACTCCTCACGATCAATAAAATGTGATCTAGGCGTGCGGGATTGGAGGGGCAAATGGGGCAGGAGATCAATGGAGCCATGTGGTGTGACTCATGTGCCAAACCAGTCATGGGTATACGCCCTACCCACGGGATCCGAAACACCCTCAGTTTTTTTGCTGCTCCTGTCACTTTAGGTATGTCACTGGCAGGAGTGAAGTCTGATGGTTTTGTTTGCCCCAACTGTGGAGGGCCAGCGCTCAGCATGGATCAGCATGAGAAGAGGGAGCGTACACTGCTCAAGCAACGATATGCAGGGGCATGGTGGCTGGCAACAGATGTGCTGCGCAAGAAGATACAGATCATGGGGAGTGTTTACCTTGGCGGACTGCCGGATTATGTACCAAGCTTCCAACAGCGGACGAGCCGCGTACTGGTCTTAGATCGTGATGGGGTCAGTTTCTCCGGCGCTCGGAGTCCCTTTATCATTCGATGGCATCTCATTCGGGCCATCGTGGTGGAAGATGTTGGTGACTCCTCTCGCGCACTTGTACAGAGGTTCATCGAGAATCGGAGTCGATTATTCCGTAGCCCCAGGGCGACTATTGTCGTGCAGACAAGTGATGATGCAGATGTCGTATTCATCACAACATTTACCTTCCCAACTAAAACTCAGGAAAGGCTAGCTGCAGTTATAGAACAGCTTGAACGTCATCCACCGTCGCCTGCTGAATAAACCCTGGCTTGGTGGCAACTCCAGCTCTTGGGGGAATGAAGTGATCATGGAAGATGCAAGACGGTTTAGGCACCAGAAGGTAGGGCGCAGAACTTAT
>JAJZIP010000329.1 GCA_021810525.1 Actinomycetes bacterium
CCAAGGCACGAGTCTCCACAGTCGAGCTGATCAGCTTGTCGGACCAGCCGTTGTTCGGCCATCTCTTTGCCCTCTTGTAAACCTCGGCGAAGAGATCCGTCCGCAACTCAACGAGCTGGTTCCACTCGTGACCGCTGGCTCCAGGCTTGCGGCTCCTCATCTCCCGAACCGCATTGATGTCCACTTGTCCGACACAGACAGCTTCGCCTGATCCGGCAGCTATCGAAACGACGCGGCCCATGTGATCGATGATCTGGGAGTTGCCTCTATATCCGCTGCGTGGCCGGTCCGAGCCCAGAAATGCCCCGGCACAGACTGACAAGAAGTAGGAGAGATTCTCGTACGCCCTCGAGCGGCGGAAGACGTCCCACATCTGGTCCACATCAGAGAACGGCTCAGCCGTCGGATGTATCAGGACCTCGGCACCCTGGAGCGCAAGGGCTCGTGCCATCTCAGGGAAAATAATGTCTGTGCAAGTCAGTGTGCCAAGCACTCCAATCGGAGTGTCGACAACAGGGAACATGCTTAGCTCGCCGTAGCGCTCGGTGTACTCGTCGTAGACGTCGCCGGGACCGGTGTAGGTGGTGTTGAGGTTGTTGGGGCCGTTGTTCTTGCGATACTTCAGGATTATCTTTCCTTCATCGCTGATGATGAAGTTGGTGTTCCACAGCCGGCCGGGCCAGGAATCGTCCCTCTCGTAGACATTCCCTACGATGTAAACTCCGAGTCTTTTGGCGACCTCTCCGATGCGATCGGTCACGGGACCAGGAATCGGCTCAGCTAGTTCTATCCATTCCTCTACCGACCTGGGCCGGTACTGGCCTATGATGCCGTACTCCGAGAATGCGGCAAGGCGAATCTCGCCGACGCGGTTGAACGTCCATTGGATCAACTGGAAGATCCGATCGAGGTTCTGCTCGATGATCGAATCACGCTGTCTTGGATCCACAATAACTTTGGTTTCTTGCTGAATGAGCGCGGCCTTGTATGGCTCCATATTCCGCAAACCCCTTTTCCTCTTGACCCTGCCCTAGGTCCCCAACCCGACACAAAGTGTCGACAGTCGCCATCCTATAGGTACCTGTGACATATGTCAACCGGCCAAAGAGAACTTTCGCTAAAGCACCGATGCAACGTCGTCGACCTGAGAAAGCTCGAGCCCGCTCGACAAAGGTTTGCCTCTGCTGATCTAGTGACTGGCCGACAGCTCAGCACCTCTATCAAGATACGGCGTGCGCTGTCTAGATACGGCGGACGAGTCGGCCACCATCCAACAGCAGCAGCCGCAGCTAAGGCCCAGCTCCGGACGATCACTTCTCCTTTCGGCTCTGGGCAAATCGCAGCGATTGGCTTCTCTAGCAAACAATTGGTCCAATTGGTTTCGTCGAGACTCACGGAAGAAGAAGTGCACGAGCCACTATCTACACTCGGGAATCCCTTTCCGTGAGGAAGGGGGATGTCAACTGCAGCTGCCACACGAGGGGAAGAGTTCATCCAGAGCCTGACTTAGTTTTACCGTCAGCATCAGGAATTATAAAGAGACAATAGAGGTTAATACCGAGTGGGGTATGGCCGCTCATTATCGACAGAGACCGCCGACAGCCAGCTGAACACACGTTTTATCGGCACAAACGACAGAAGAAGGACCTATGGGAAGCGTCATCGCAGTCGATAAAGGGCCTCAACCCTCAAGGATCAAAACATTGAGCCTGATCTCTTTCGGGCACTTTATAAATGACGGGATGGTATTTTTCATCCCAGTCTCTACCGCAATCCTGGCCAAGGAGCACGGAGCCCCCGCAGCCCTGATCACCGCGGTGTTGACCCTCTTCTACCTCTCAACCGCTCTCTTCGGACTTGTTGTGGGCAGGATCGCCGATCGCGTCGGAAAAAGAGGAGTCCTAATTGCGTTAGGCATTTTCATCCTATCTTTGGGCTTAGGAGGCTTTTATCTTGCGCTTCTCACCCCGCCTGGTGCGGGTGCCGACGTGCTGGCCATCGTGGGTGCGATCGTAGCCGGAATCGGTAGCTCGTTCTACCACCCCTTGGGCGGATCTGTCATCCAGCTTGCCTTCGACAAGCGGTCGATGGGGAAAGTACTTGGAATAAACGGGGCATTTGGAAGCCTCGGACGTGCGCTTTATCCGACCGTATTTTTCTTGGTCGCCGCTCTTTCGATCTCACAGACCACCACCGTTGCAATCTTTGCCGTGATCGGCATCGTGTCGGCAACTATCATCGGCTGGGGTTTATCGGAATCGCTCGGCAGGGGACGTAAAAGGTCCCGAATCACCGTTCTTGCACCGTCTGGGGCATCCGACATCACCCCAGCGAGTCTCCCAACAGCTGCCGACACCGCCAACCTCACCTCTTACGGCGCCTCACCAAATACGCCAGAGGATCGCGCGGACGGAAAAGGAAATAAAAGGCAGGCGATGCGTCACGTGCTCAACAAGAATTTGATAGCACTGACGGTCATAGCGTTTTTCAGGTCCATGGCCTTTATAGGCATAGTCTCATGGGTGCCAATCTATTTGACCACGCAGAAGCACCTTGGCATTTCATCGCATCTGGGATACACGGTGACCCTGATGTACGCGGGCGGAGTAATTGGGCAGCCGCTTTTCGGGCAGCTGGTAGACCGCTTCGACAAGAGGCTCGTTCTCTCGCTGAACAGTCTTTTCTCTGCCGCTTCGATAGTTGCTTATATTGCCACTTCCGGTGCAGCGTCCTTAGTGGCTTTGCTAT
>JAJZIP010000330.1 GCA_021810525.1 Actinomycetes bacterium
GTATGAGAACCGAGCCGAGCGAGACGTAAGAGATCTGCTCCGATTTTTCGATAGATCAGCAAAAGGTCGGGTTTCAAATGGCATTCCCAATAGCCGTGCCAATCACCCGCTAAGCGGGTAATTTCGATAACTGTCAGGCAAGGATCCAGCAGCTACAAGTAGCACCCTCAACTATTACTGAGCCAGCTTACCCCGTCAGACCTTTCAAATAGGAGTGGAACTCAATAGCTCATCGATTTTTGGTAGCCCGTGCTGTCGAAGCGCCCATTCCAACCAGTCTCTCTCATTGGCAAGTAATTCGAACCAGGCACGGCACTCCTCGCTCACGTCCAAACTCGCTGGAATAATTATTGATTCACGTACTCTGAGAGAACCTGGCGCAAAGTATCTTCGCAAGGCATAACTTCCATCCGGTGATTTAACAGTTTCATCGGTATGTAAAAGTAATGCGGTAGTGACCCCAGAGGTAAGAATAATACCGTGGCACCAATTCAATTCTCTAATAAGTTCGACCAACCAAGGGCTTATAATCTCTAACTTTTTCCCTAATGGCTCCCTCGCCCACGTGGTAAATTGCCAAAGGTCGTCATTGACCTCCATGTAGACCCAGGTAGCTCTAGAAGAATGGGCCTGGTTGATCTTTCCTCGTAGTTTCTTAAGAACTCTTTCCAGTCCTTCGCCTTGGACCATTGGACCACAGTAGTTTCCCAGTCCTCCGAGTCGACCATTGGAGGGTGAAATCGTTGCATCTATATAGACGTTATCGAGTTTGTGAGTTTCACCGGTACGTCCGACGGTCTCAGCAAGCTCTTGAATTTGTTCAAAAAGACTCTGTAATGTTGCATCATCTGGCATGGATTTCCACTGACCATCAAACGTAACTCGTTCAGTTGATGCGATCCTCTCAATATTATTGGAGATTCGATCAGAACGCTCAAATTCATTGATTGTACTCTCGCTTCGGAAGATACAGAACACTTCACAGCAAAGTTCTAGCGCATCATTCGAACTGATCACGAGGTCTACAGGACTGGAAGACTCTTTTATCTTCTTCTCAAAAGCTATCTGATGACCTGCCATCAAGGCTTGCCGCCCCAACTGACACACTGCACGTGAGTGCCAGAATCGATCTAATGTCGCGTCGTTCTTTAGGTCCCTGCGAACTTTTGCATATCCATCCACGTTCTTGAAGTCGTCAAGCGTCAGTGCAAGTTCTACGATTTCTAAGAAAAAATCATGTCGATAATCGGCCCAGTAGAAAATACTGTCGACGCCAGAGTCCTTTGTCTTAGTGGTTGAAAGCCAATCCTCCCCAAGCACTTGTTCTAATACCTCAAAGGACCAAAGACCTAGCTCCTTGCCTTTTTCACTCCTTTGGGAGAACCTCATGAGTCCTTTTAGGTTGGCCCATGTAAGGGGTTTGCCTGCATCTAGATTGCCAGTTAAATTTCGGTAGAACGACGACCTGTCAAGGTTTTTGTCAACCTCTGGATTAATGGCGACATCATCATCCATAAAATACACCTCTTCAAACCCCTGGCTCTGAAGCTTCAGAGTTGTCCTGTTCTCTCCAACGATTCGGCCCAACTATAATGATCGCCATCAATCTGGACATTTGCGTGGGATATTCTGCCCAAATTTGACACCATGTGTCACTTCTTCTTGATACGAAATCTAATCGAAAACGCCTCAGACTCGTTTGAGTAACTTGGTCCATGCTTCCCAAAAGGTAATTCTTGTTTGAAAGCGTAACATAAGTGCTACACTAGATTTGTTCCACAAGTGAGATAGGATCGCCATGTCCACGACCCATCAGAAGACCCCGGTGCTCGACACCACCCATTACCAGAAACGCCGCACTCGGGAGCTGCAGGACGCTACCTTTGAGCATCAGTATCGACAGGCGCGTGCTGAAATCGCTCAGGTCGACGCAGTTATGCGCAAGCTTGATTCCCTTAGAGAGGATGCGGGCATCTCGAAGGCAGAGCTGGCCCGCCTCATCGGCAAGAACCCATCGGTTGTACGCCGACTCTTTACTGCCGAAGTGAACCCTGAATTGAAAACCATTGCCGCAATCGCGAGTGCTCTCGGTGCTCGCTTGGAGATCACCAGCGAGAAACCTAGCTCCACGAGCCGTGGTGGTTCGCCACAGCGCGATCGCTTGAATGAATGATCGCCCGTAGGCAGTGTAGAGCATAAAACCTAATGGAATGGGATATCACCTTCTACCGCAATACAGACGACAACATTCCCGCAGACGACTTCCTTGATGATTGCCCAGTGAATGTTCGTGCACGGCTGATGGCAATCCTCGATGCTGTGGCTGAGGCTCCACCACCACAGTTTTCAGGTGGGGGCAGTGGGAAGCAATGCACGCAGATATGGGCGGGTACTATGAGGTTCGTTCACAAGGCTTAAAGCGCGAGCAGTTCAGACTTTTCTGCATCCTGGAGAATGCAAGCACAGAGGAACTGCAACATCGGGGTCTCCCTCGGCCAGCGATCGCAGTGGTCACTGGTATGCGAAAACCGTGGATGACGGCTTTCAGCGCTAAACCCAACTTACGATTGATCTGAGAGATTCCACCCTGTCCGATCAGGCTATTCGTGTTTCATCGGTACTGTTTTTCTGCCTACTTGTGCCCAAGGTGGTTGGAATCGGCGTTCCAATGAGTTCAAATGCTCGTCTTTGGGTAGAAGTCGGCAGCGAGAGCTTTTCAATCGTTACGCCTTTG
>JAJZIP010000331.1 GCA_021810525.1 Actinomycetes bacterium
GCTAATGAGTGGAAAAAATTCAGCGACTATCACGGCCAAGAGACCTCAGAAGGGTTGGAGCAGGCCAAGCAGGTATACAACATGACCATTACCCAGGGTTGGCAAGCACACAAGATGGAAGAGGTCGCTAGCGAAGCCGGTACTGAAAGTGAGATCAACGCCGCCCTCATTGCCACCCTCAATTCCCTGAATCCGTATTCATCAGCCCCTGTAGTTATGGACATAGACGGACTTCAGGTGGGGATTCGCCATGACTGGAGCAGCCATGTTTGGAGTATGTGGCTCACAACCACCGGTACAGACCTGGGCGAAAACCCAACTGGTGCTCTGATCATGACCGAAGACCAGGCGGTAAGCCACGGCTCCCCCCGAATCATACGTCGAATCCTCACTGAAGCCAGCCACATGGAAGAACGTATTGCGACCACAAAACGTGAGATCGACAAACTCGAAGACAAGAGGTCATACTTCGAAGGTATTGTTGCTAATTCGGAGTTTCCAGATGCGAACCAACTGGCAGGTCTTCATCAGGAGAGGCTCTCAATAGTGGAAATACTTGAGGCCACCAGCGAGGATGAAGAGGAACTCGTCAAAGACATACTTGAAGAGGACGATCCTTACGTGTTAGGCCCAGACGATCTTTTCGAGGATGAATCCGATGATGATGATGAAGATTTCAGATTTGTGGCCTCTGCCTCAGTAGGTAGCGCAAACATCAGCACATTCGCTACTGCTCACTTCAAGCCATAAAGCTGAAACGACCTAAATACATTAGTCCCGGCTCCAGTCCTTTTACTGGATACCTAAAAAAGTATCTACGAACTGGCCTACGGGACTAATGATTACTGCATAAACCGGCTAAAGATAACATAGCTGCTGGAACACCAACCGAAAGTATACCGCTTGAGATGCAGTCTCGTGACCAACTACAGCGTTACCAGTCCGATGTATAGTAATAATCCCCTTCGGGTAGATCTGCAAGAACCTTCACTGTCTCAGACAATTGCTGCACCTATCCCTGACCTATGCCACGACAGAAATCCTGGACGACAGCCCCCCAACTCTTCGGCTGACAAATGATCCTCTAGCACCTTCTGACCAACTAGTTAGCGCGACTTAGTGGCTACGCCTCGTTTTCCTCGCGGCAGACGACCTTGGACAGTAAGTGATTGGAATTGTTGCCACCTGTCGGGGGGTGGGGCGCGGGGGGGTGACACACCGCTAGATATTGATACATTTTCGATCATGCCGACGAGATCGGCTGGCGGTACAGCAGGAGAGAACAGATAACCCTGGCCAAAGTGGTATCCAAGACTTTGAAGCATCTCTAACTGCGCTGTCGTCTCGATTCCTTCGGCCACAACTTTAGCACCAAGGCTATGGCCGATAGTGATAACCGCCTCAAGCAAACGTTCTCCATCAACACTATCGTGTGCCCGACCCACAAAAGACTGATCGATTTTTAGAATACTTGGGCGCAATACGGTGAAGTAAGAGAGCGAGGAATATCCTGTCCCAAAATCATCAATCGCAAGCGAAACACCAAGCTGGCGCAAACGAGAGGCTACCCGTGCGGCAGAGTCGATGTCTGCGAAAGCAGCCCCTTCGGTGATCTCAAGTACCAAGCGACTTGGTTCAAACTGGTTCGTTTCAAGTACTTCTTTGATCTTGCTCAACAGCTCTGGATCGCGAAATTGTCTGGGAGATAGATTGACAGCTATGTAAGGCTGTGCTTCTCGCTGGTCAAGTACCCACCAAGACGCCGCTTCTCTAACAGCTTGGCCGAGTGCGAAGGATCCGAGGTCAAAGATAAGCTTGCTTTGCTCTGCAAGGGGGATGAAGACATAAGGAGGCACCCATCCAAGCTCAGGGTGGTTCCAGCGCATCAGCGCCTCGACGCCTACGGTTTGACTTGTATTTAGATCCACAATCGGCTGGTAGTTCATCAAGACCTCATCTGTCCCAAACGACCGCCGCAGCTCTTGGACTAGCCCGATGCGACTCGATACTTGATCGTACATTTCAGGCTGGAAGAGGGCATAGCGATTCTTACCTTCGTGTTTGGCTTCAGACAAGGCAGTGTCAGCGTTCCGGAGAAGATTTACACTATCATTTTCACCCACGCAGGTAGCGATTCCGATGCTGGCAGCTTGGTCCAGACTCTCTTCTCCGACAGTAAACGGCTCATCAAATGCACTAAGGAGGCGTTTGGCGATTGCCTCTGTCTCGTGTGGATTCGTTAGCCCTTCACTCAGATAGAGAAACTCATCACCACCAAAGCGACATAGGATGTCAGATGAGCGGGTCAACTGCTCAAGCCGCCTGGCGACCTCTCTAAGGAGGTCATCACCTATCTGGTGGCCGAATGTATCATTAATATCCTTGAATTCATCGAGGTCAATTAGAAACACTGCCAAGGTTTTTTTACCCCTGGCTGACCTAGCTATTGCCTTAGTCAGATGGTCCTCGAACATAGCTCGATTCGCAAGTCCAGTGAGCGGGTCATGCTGCGCCTGAAAAGAGAGTTGAGCCAGAAGTGACCGCTCTTCAGTAATATCTCTAATCGAAGTGACAAAGTACTCTGGGTTTCCCAACTCGTCATATGCGAGTGCCGCTGACACCTCGGCCCAAACAATATGTCCGTCTTTATGCTGATAGCGTTTGGTGTAGGTTCCCTGCGATTGACCACCTTTAAGCGCTCGCTCACTCAATTTCTTAGAAATATG
>JAJZIP010000058.1 GCA_021810525.1 Actinomycetes bacterium
CTCCACCTCGTTGTTGACCACGATCCACTCGAGTGACTCCGCCTCTGAAACCATCGCAGCGGTACGGGGATGAAGGTTGGCTATCGGCTGAAAATAGCTTGAAAGGCGATTGCGAAGAGAGGTCGCCTTGCCGACATATATAACCCGGCCGTCGCCGTCTTTGAACTGGTAAGAACCTGGCTCGTTAGGAATTTGGGATGGAGCTATGCGCTTGATCACCTGGATTCACACCACAACTAGGAGGGCTGGTCCCTGATATCGAGAACCGTCCTCAGAAACGCCCCGGTATAGCTTTTCTCGGACCTGGCAACCGCCTCGGGGGTACCCGTAGCAATGACTAATCCGCCCTGATCGCCGCCCTCAGGTCCGAGATCAATGATGTAATCAGCTGTTTTGATGACATCGAGGTTGTGCTCGATTACCAAGACCGTGTTTCCCGCATCGACAAGGCGTGCTAGCACGAGAAGCAGTTTTCTAATGTCTTCAAAATGGAGACCGGTGGTGGGCTCGTCCAGGATGTACATGGTATGACCCGTCGGTCGCTTTGCCAACTCCGAAGCAAGTTTGACTCTTTGGGCCTCACCACCTGAGAGCGTCGGTGCCGGCTGACCCAATCTCACGTACCCCAATCCGACCTCAACAAGCGTCGAGAGGTAGCGGACGATGGATGACTGGTTGGAGAAGAACTCCAAAGCCTCGTCGGCAGGCATATTGAGCACGTCGGAGATGTTCTTGCCCTTAAAGGTGACCTCCAACGTATCCCTGTTGTATCGAGCGCCTTTGCACACCTCACAGGGCACGTAGACATCGGGGAGGAAGTTCATTTCGATTTTCAGGGTTCCATCTCCTGAACATCCCTCGCAACGGCCCCCTTTGACATTGAAGGAAAATCTCCCTGGCTGATACCCCCTCACCTTTGCCTCGGGAGTTTGGGCAAATAGACGCCGGATATGGTCGAACACACCCGTATAAGTTGCCGCGTTAGACCGCGGGGTACGCCCTATCGGAGACTGGTCGATATCAACCACCTTGTCTATTCTTTCAACCCCTGTGATCTCGTCGTGAAGCCCAGGCACGGCCTTTGAACCGTAGACGGACTTCATGAGGGACTTCAAAATGATCTCGTTGACCAGGGATGATTTGCCAGACCCGGATACCCCGCTGACAACCACGAAGGCGCCGAGTGGGATCTCTACATCAATGTTCTTGAGGTTGTTTTGCCTGGCATTTCTCACTGTCAACTCACCGGAGGATAGATCCCGCCTCCTGGTAGGGATCGGTATCGATTTTCTTCCGCCGAGGTACGCGCCGCTGATAGAACGCGGCTCGTTGATGAGATCGTCCACTGAACCGGCGGCCACGACTTCACCCCCGTGCTCCCCTGCCCCCGGGCCAATGTCAATTATGTAATCCGCAGCCCTTATTGTCTCTTCATCGTGCTCGACGACTATGACTGTATTGTCGAGCTGTTTGAGCTTGATCAACGTATCGATCAAGCGGTGGTTGTCGCGCTGGTGAAGGCCGATGGAAGGCTCATCCAAAACGTATAGGACGCCGGTCAGTCCGGAACCTATCTGAGATGCAAGGCGGATTCGCTGTGCCTCGCCTCCCGAAAGAGTTGCTGCCGCACGCGCCAAGGTGAGATAGTCAAGCCCGACATCGAGAAGAAAGTCGAGTCTGGCCAGGATCTCCCGTAGAACCGGAGCTGCGATAAGCTTGTCGCGCTCCTTGAGTGATATTTCTCCGAGCGTGTTCCTCGTCCCTCTTATGGATAGAGAACAGAGTTCATAGATATTCATCTCCCCGACAGTTACCGAAAGAAATTCTGGCTTCAGTCGTGCACCATGGCAACTGTGGCAGGGTGCCTGCCTCATATACCCCTCCACGGCGTCCCTTTGGTAGTCACTTTCAGCCTCGGCGTGCCGCCTTTGAAGGTACTCGACAACACCCTCATATTTGAAGTTGATTTTCCGGCTGGCCCCGAAACGATTTGTGTACCTCACAGTCACCGGCCCACCGGAGTGGCCGTACAGGATCAGATCCCGCACCTCTTCGGGAAGATTCTTCCACGGGACGTTCAGTGAGAAACCGTACTGCTCGGCAAGGGCCGCCAACAGGCGCCTGAAATAATTGGAGCGCGCAGAGGCCCATGGAGCGATAGCATCCTGAACGAGCGCAAGATTGGGATTTGGAACTACCAGTTCCGAATCAACCTCGAACCTCGTGCCCAGTCCCAAACAGCTGGTACAGGCGCCAAAAGGTGAGTTAAAAGAGAAGTTTCTCGGCTCAAGTTCATCGAAGGAGATACCGCAATGCGCACAGGCCAGATGCTCGGAAAAGCTGATGATCTCCTCCTTCTCTTGGGCTCGGTCCTGATGCAGAAAAATCTCCACCAGGCCCTCGGCAATGCCAAGCGCTGCCTCCACAGAGTCAGTCAGACGCCTTTCAATACCCTCCCGTCTGATCAACCTGTCAATGACGACCTCAATGGTGTGCGTTTCGTATCGTCCGAGGTCGATGCTCGCCCTCTCGGATAGTTCGTAACCAACCCCATCAATGCGAACTCTGGCATAGCCCTTTTTGGAGAGATCATCCAAAAGACTCTGATACTCCCCCTTTCGCCCTCGAACCACGGGAGCAAGTACACTGAAGCGAGTTCCTTCGGGCAGCTCCATCACCATATCCACGATTTGTGAAGGGCTCTGCCTCGATACCAGATCCCCACAGTTTGGGCAATGCGGTTGACCGATCCTGGCATAGAGAAGCCTGAGATAGTCATAAATCTCGGTAATGGTCCCAACTGTCGAACGCGGATTGTGAGAGGACGCCTTCTGATCAATTGAGATAGCCGGAGAAAGCCCTTCGATAAAGTCAACATCCGGCTTTTCCATCTGACCTAAAAACTGGCGCGCATACGCCGAGAGAGACTCGACATATCGCCTTTGCCCTTCTGCAAAGATGGTATCGAATGCAAGGGAGGACTTGCCCGAGCCCGACAAGCCCGTGATAACTACAAAACTGTTTCTTGGCATCTCGACAGAGATGTCCTTGAGATTATGCTCTCTGGCGCCCTTTACCCTCAGCCTGTCTGACACAATACATTAAGGCTACCCGCGATCGCCAAGACATACTCTACGGCTACACCGCCATCCGGAATTATTCGAACAGGACACCTGGATTCAAGATCATCGAAGGATCCAAAGCCCTCTTCAAGCTCTTCATCGACTCGATATCTGAGTCAGATCGCGTCAGTGTAAGATCGTGAACCTTCGCCCTTCCAATCCCATGTTCTGCGGAGATAGAGCCTCCATAGGAAGCGACGCCCGCATAGATCTCGTGATCAAGTTCGTCATCACTCTCATCAACATTCAACAGATTCACGTGGATGTTCCCATCCCCCAAATGCCCGAAAAGGACGACCTTCACCTCCGGGTGCTCTCGTTCGACCAGCTCATTCACATAACCCACAAAAGCCGGAATCGCTCTAATCGGCAAGGAAACGTCGAGCTTTCGAGGAATCCCGGCATGGTTGATCGCCACAGTATGCCGCTCACGCCAGTACCAGAGGCCGTCTGCACGGGAATCGTTCGCCAAAGCGGCATCGGCAACCTCGTCATGCGAGTCCAAGAACTCTGCAAGCTCCTCGACCTCGATAAAAGCCCCACTCAGCTCGACAAGGAGAGCAAAGGCCCCGATAGCCTGAAAAGGCCACCGGTCTCCTCCAAGGAGCTGAACCAGCTCGATACCGCTTCTGCTCATGAGTTCGATGGCGTTTAGTTGGCTGAACCTCGTTTTCGCATCAGTCATGATTCGCAAAGCGCCACCAATGGTGTCCACCGATATCAGTGCCACAGACCTGTGGGCGGGCATGGGGGTCAATTTAAAGACCACGCTGGTAATCACGCCCAGCGTTCCCTCCGAACCACACAGGACCGACGGCCAATCGTAACCGGTATTGTCCTTCAGCAGTCCTTCCATCCTTGTAATCAAACATCCATTCCCGAGCACAGCTTCGATGCCCAACAGCTGTTGGCGTGTGCCTCCATATCGGATGAGATGGATTCCCCCCGCATTGGTAGCAACCATCCCGCCCATCGTCGCGCTGTCTCTCGAGGCAAGGTCCACGGCGAATCTCAGCCCAGCCTCTCCCGCCTTGAGGTTCAGTTCGCTCAGCGTGACGCCCGCACCGACCTTTGCAATTTGGAGTTCTGCGTCGATCTCGATCCCTTTGAGGAGCTCCGTGGAAAGTACAATCCCTCTCACCGCCGGGGTTGCGCCGCCGACAAGACCTGTGTTGCCACCTTGTGTAGTAAGCGGGGTGTGAAATTCGCGTGCGATCTCGAGCGCCCTCTGGACCTGCCAGGAGTTCACCGGCCGAAGCACACAAAGAGCATCGCCCTTGAACCGACCGGTCCAGTCAATCAGATAGCGCGAAATAATCTCTGGATCAGTTATGACCGACCTAGAACCGAAGCTCCGTTCGAGAGCCTCGACGACCCCAGCCAAACGTCTCTCCATTCCGACACAAGCACGCGGCAACGACAATCCTCACTCTAACCGCCCCACGGTGATCCGCTCTACGCCAGTAAAATTTCTAGTTTCAGATCACATGAATGCAACACCTCGCCGACAGACAAAAACTCAGCTCTCTGATCCGCCTTGGAACCGAAAGAACGGGCGAAGCTAAAGGGGAACCGTGATTCTCCTGCACGAGTTCATACTCTATCCTCAGCCAAGCTGTTTTCTGAGCAAGGCCTTGTCGATCTTTCCGACATTGGTAACCGGCAATGACTCCACCGTCACCAGCTGGTCCGGATACTTGTATTTGGCAACACCAAAATCTTTCATCGCGCCGCGAATCTCCTCCAGGGTCAGATTTGGGTAACCATCCCGCAACACAACCACCACGCAGGTCCGTTCGCCGAATCTGTCATCGGGGAGCGCTATAGCTGCAACTTGGGCCACCGATGGAAGTCGATAGATGAGATTCTCAACCTCTTCAGCACTTATCTTTTCCCCGGCCCGGTTAATCAGATCCTTGGTACGGCCCTCTACGACGAGGTTTCCACTTGGGTGCCAGCGAACGACATCGCCCGTTCTGTACCAACCATCTTCGGTGAATGACCTGGCATTGTGCTCCGGCGCCCTGTAATAGCCCCTTAGGGTATAAGGGCCACGCGTCAAGAGCTGTCCCATCTCTCCCGCAGGAACCGGCACATCGCTGTCATCGACTATCAGCACCTCGTCAGCAGGACTCATTGGCCTCCCCTGAGTATCGCACGTCACCAGCTCAGATGCGCCAAGCTCGGTGTAGTTTATGAGACCTTCAGCCATACCGAAAACCTGCTGCAAAGCACAGCCCAGCACAGGACGCACCTTCCGCGCCAGTTCGGGTGCCATCTTTGCACCACCCACCTGGATCAGTTCCAAACTAGACAGGTCATAACTTGGATTCTCCTGCTTGGCATCCATCCAGCGCTGGGCAACGGCCGGAACACCTGCCGCCACCGTTACCCGTTCTTTCGCGATCAAGTTCATGCAGTGCTCAGGCTCTGGGCTTCTAGCCAAAACAACCCTTCCCCCTGAATAGAAGGCCCCGAGCAGACCTGGACATGCCAGCGGAAAATTGTGAGAGGCTGGAAGAGCAACGAGATAAACCGTGTTCGGATTGAACGCGCACACCTCGGCGCTTCGACGGAAATTGTAGCCGTAGTCGTCATGGGATCTTGGGATCAATTTTGGCAACCCGGTAGTGCCTCCCGAAAGCAAGAACAGTGCAACTTCGTTTGAATTCGGCCCAATTACATCAAGCCTGCCGCGCAAGGCTTGAGGATCTGCTGAGCTAGCGATAAGCCCTCTAAGATCGACCGATCCATCTGCAATGTTTTCTCCCACAACGAAGACATCCCCAAGGGTGGAAGACTGTTTTGCCACCTCCCAGGCCATTGCCTGGTGATCGAATCCTCTGATCTCATCAGGCACAGCAATGGCTTTCGCTCCAGCATGCTCAACGAAAAAGCTCAGCTCGCGGGATCTGTGGCCCGGTAATGCCATGATGGGAATGACGCCAATCCTGGCACAGGCGAACAAGAGCACGACGAACTCCCAGCAGTTGGGAAGTTGTACCACGATGCAATCTTCTCTACCAAGACCGCGCTCAGATAAACCCTCTGCAAGGCCGTCTGAAAGAACGGCCAGCTCTCTATATGAGATGCGCACATCTCCGTCCGTCAACGCCTCTTTGTCCCCAAAGAGTTCAGCGGACTGCCATAAGTATTGGCCCAGAGTCATTCCGTTCCAGAACCCGAGATCGCGGTACCGCTTGGCTACGTCCTCTGGCCAATCAGCCAATCCATCTGCAACGCCCATGGTCTCTAATTTCCTCCCAATACAACTTAACAACAATTCTGCATTCGGGACAAAATCGAGGTGTTCTCAGGACATCGCACCCTGCAGCGATTCATAGTCGAAGCCCTCGTCCAAGGTGACTCCAGCAAAGTCGCAACGCCCTGAGAGAACCGACGTCAGAGCTGCATCGGGGTCAAACACTTCACTGATAACCATCGTCGGAATCGCCCAGACCAGTCGAGCCTCCTCGGAGAGCATTGTTCTCTGCAGCTGTGTTCCGCCCTTGATCGCGAGCAGAGAAGGCCTGGCCTTTCTAAAATGCTCAAGCCGTGTCCTGGCCAGGTTGTATCCAGCCGCCAAAGCAGGAATCTCGAGCAAAACGGGATCTGTCTCCTTCTGAGAATGGGGATCTGACCGAAGGGGCAGAACCAAGGGACCGCTAGCAGTCGTAAAGACTGCCTCTAACGGACCTGCTGCCATCTCTCGAATCCCTACCAACCTGCCTGAAACCTGCTTTCCCGACAAGTCAAAGGGACTGCGAAAAGGGTGCTCCCCAAATTTTCCAACCCACCATTGCATCACGCTACTCACGAAATCCGGATCCCTGCGAGTCACTCTTTCGCCACTAATAGCCCTTGTCAAGAAGTGATACACGAATTGTGCTGGTTCCATCTCGGAATAGTACTTACCAAAATTCTCCCACCACGCGAGACTCGGTCCTGCCGAAGCCTGGATTCCTTCGACGCTTGGACGCCTCACCGACTCATATTTGCTAAGAGCCTCTTCCACACCGATCCCAGGCAGCGCCAAGGATTCCGCTAGCGCGGCTGCGTCCTCCATTGCCATCTTGGTACCTGAGCCTACTGAGAAATGTGCGGTATGAGCGCTGTCACCAAGAAGTACGAATTTTCTTGAGTGCCAGCTCTTATTACGGATCGTTTTGAAGTTCGACCATCTGGAGTTGTTGTCCAGCAGCCGCTCGCCGCCAATCTGTTCAGAAAAAAGCGACTCCAGATATCTCTTGCTGAAAATATCGCTCACACCGGAAGGCTGGGACACGTCGAAGCAGTCCATCCCGGCGGAGCGCCATGTCTGTTCATCGGTCTCCACAATGAATGTCCCAGTATGCTCGTCGAAGGGGTAACCGTGAACAGCAAAGACCCCATCGGATGACTTCTCGAAAAGAAAGGTAAGGCCCTCGAATCTGTATGTCGTTCCGAACCAGATGAACTTAGCAGTCGCCCTGTCGACATTCGGCTCAAACGCAGCTGCAAGAGAGCCCCTAAGGATGGAGTTCGCCCCGTCGCTGCCTACGACTAGGTCGAAATCTTCAAGATCGGATAAGTTCACCATCTCCCTTTGGAAGACCAAATCTACTCCCACCTCTTCGGCGCGCTGATACAGCAGGCCTAAAAGCCGCTTTCGTGCTATTGCAGCCATGCCGTTCCCGCCACATCGAAGCGTCTCTCCCTTTAGGCGCACCTCTATCGCCTCCCACGTCTTACCAGATACGCCGAGCCGCTCCCGAAGGATAGGGTCGGCCTCTCCCAGATTGGATAGAGTGGCGTCGGAAAATACCACACCAAATCCAAAGGTGGAATCCGCTCTGTTCCGCTCGATAACGACAACTTCATGGCCAGGTGCCAGCTGCCTCAACATGACAGCAAAAAATACCCCTCCGGGACCACCTCCGATACATGCAATCCTCACCCCATTGCACCTGCCTTCCGCCCAATCATAAAAGTGCAATATCTACCGACTTGAACCATGTTGTTCCTCAGCCCAAAATCTATAACTTCGATTCAATCTTGAGGCGCTGCTGCCGGCTGATCAGCTGTGACTACAAGCGCTAACCCAACGCACCAGCTACACCCCATGGTCATCCAACTCAGAAAGCTTAAAGCGGAAGATGGGTTCGAGATCGTCAGGCACAAAAACGAGTTTGTTGCGGGAAGTCTTCCCTGATACAACTGACAGCTGAGAAACCCCCACCTTCAACCACCTCGCCAAGACCTCTATCGCTGCGGCATTGGCCTTTCCCCGTTCAGGAGGGCTTGTAACCGATACACTGAGCCTGCCCCCTCTCACGAGAACCTCGCTCCGCGACGATCTCGGCAGCACCCTGACCTCTATAAGCACTGCCTTATCTCCTGCGAAACACCGACCAGGTGCCTTGACCGGCCTCAGATGAGACCCCCACGAACTTACCGCCCAGCGCCGCATACACATCTGCAGGTGAGAGATAGATCGGAGTCTGGTTTCCGCTCGTGCTGACCCAGACCAGGTAGCCATCACCGCTTAGCACACGGTCCACTTCCAGAGGAAAGAGCAGGGTATTCACGCAGAACAGCCCGCTTACGGAACCGGTCGGAACTGGAAGATTCGAACCGTCCCCGCGAACCCGAAATCCGCCCGTGGACGTTGACCGCACGAGCATCTCAAAACTGATGTCCACACATAGAAGTGAATCGAAGTGGGTAGAGAGAAGCTCCGAATAGGCCCCGGTCCCGCAACCTAGCTCCAGTCCTGTACCTCCACGTTCGATGCCACCCCTCTCGATTGCATCCAGGACGGGGAGCACCCTTGAATCGAAGTCCTTGTCCTTCCATGTCTCAGCCATCTCGTCAAATAGTCCGGCAACCTTTTCGGCACGCTCTTTAGACCACCCGGTGGGTTCGAATGCAACTTGATACGTGACCTTGCGCATCGGATGGTCCGAGTTGACGGACCCATCCTTGACCTCAACATTGTCCAAACGTTGGAGAAACTTCACGTCTATCTCCACGATCCTCCTTAAATAGACCGCCAGCGCATCTAACCACGCGCATCTCTCAGCTGATTTTCCAAATCCCTTATCTCGTCTCTAATCCTCGCAGCATACTCAAACCTGAGATCGGCAGAAGCCTTGTACATCTCCTCTTCCAGAGTCTGAATCAGCGAGACAAGCTCATCAAGCCCTAATGCAGAGAGATCGACCTGACGGTCTCTCTTCCTCGACCTCTTGGAGCCGCTTGGCAGCACCGGTTTTGACCCTCCCCTCAACTGATCAAGAATATCCGACACCGCCTTCCTGATCGTCTGCGGCGAGATCCCATGCTCCTCGTTGTATGCCTGCTGGAGTCCTCTTCGCCGCTCGGTCTCAGATATCGCCTTTCTCATCGAAGTCGTCACCTCATCCGCGTAGAGGATCACAAAGCCTTCAACGTTCCTTGCAGCTCTTCCGATGGTCTGGATCAATGACGTCTCAGACCTTAAAAACCCCTCTTTGTCTGCATCGAGGATCGCCACCAGGGAAACTTCAGGCAGGTCCAAGCCCTCGCGCAAAAGGTTTATCCCGACAAGTACGTCGAACTCTCCTAGACGCAGATCCCGCAAAATCTCAATTCGCTCCAGGGTCTCGATATTCGAGTGCAAATAGCGCACCCTCAGACCGAGCTCGACGAGGTATTCGGTCAGATCCTCCGACATCTTCTTTGTAAGAGTGGTTATCAGCACCCTCTCCGAGACAGCCACCCTCTCATTTATCTCCGAGACAAGGTCGTCAATCTGCCCCTTGGTCGGCCGAACCTGAATCTTCGGATCCATCAATCCTGTCGGGCGAATGATCTGTTCAACCACTTGAGATGATTGAGAGATCTCGTACTTCGATGGGGTAGCAGACATGAAGATCGCCTGATTAATCTTGTTGTAGAACTCGTCGAATCTGAGCGGACGGTTGTCCAACGCTGACGGCAGCCGGAATCCATGTTCCACCAGCGTCTCCTTGCGCGATCGGTCGCCCGCATACTGACCGTGTATCTGTGGCACAGCCACGTGTGACTCATCAATGACGAGAAGAAAGTCGTCGGGGAAGTAATCCAGCAAAGTAAAGGGCGGCTCCCCCGGCGCGCGGCCATCCAGATGTCTCGAATAGTTCTCGATTCCGTGACAGAATCCAACCTCAGCAAGCATTTCCATGTCGAACTGGGTCCTCATGCTCAATCTCTGCGCCTCGAGTATCCTTCCACTGTCCTCAAGTTCTCTCAGGCGAACTCGAAGTTCATCTCGAATCGAATCAATCGCTCTCTTGACGCTCTCGTCACCAGCCACGTAGTGGCTTGCGGGGAAAACCGCAAGCTCTTCGAGTATCTCGTACTGCTCGCCGGTGAGGGTGTCAACCTTCACAATCCGATCGACTTCATCTCCGAACATCTCCACCCGAAACGCCATCTCCTCATAGGAGGGGTGGATTTCAAGAGTGTCACCTCGAACTCTGAATTTGCCTCTCACGAGGTTGATATCGTTTCTTTCGTACTGCATGTCAACGAGTTTGCGCAGCACCTGCCGCAAATTGTAGCTTTCGCCGACTCTGAAGAACTGGATCTTATCCATGTACTCAGCGGGGGAACCAAGTCCATAGATGCAAGAAACCGAGGCCACGACGATCACGTCCCGCCTGGTTAACAATGCTGATGTGGCGGAATGACGAAGCCGATCGATTTCGTCGTTGACCGTAGCATCCTTCTCGATAAAGGTGTCAGAACTCGGGATATATGCTTCAGGCTGGTAGTAGTCGTAGTATGAGACAAAATACTCCACCCTGTTATTCGGAAAGAAATCTCGAAACTCCGAGGCAAGCTGAGCCGCCAAGGATTTGTTGGGTGCTATCACCAGAGTCGGCTTCTGGACGGCCTCTATCGTCCAGGCAATGGTGGCACTCTTACCCGACCCGGTAATTCCTAGTAGCGTCTGAAACCTCTGCCCGTTCTTGACTCCCTCGGAAAGCCTGCCTATCGCCTGAGGCTGATCTCCGGCAGGCACGTACGGGGCTACTACCTTGAACCTACTCACATCACCACTCTAAAACCGAAACTCAGGATAGCGCCTTCAGCTCTTCCCACAACGCCGTCACCTGCTCGTCAAGATCGGCAGAGTCGGCGGAATTGTCTATAACATAATCCGCCTTCGCAAGCCGCTCCTCGCGTGATGCCTGAGCTGCCACCCTCTCTCTTACATCACCCTCGGTCATATCCCTTGAGGCAACAACCCTTGCGACTGCTAACTCTTCAGGAAGATCGACAACGACGACCTTGGCAAACCCGTAACGCTCGGCCGCGTTTGTCTCCACCAAAAGCGGAATCACAACCACTATCGGAAGGGTCCCAATAGTTGAACAGGCCAGAACCTGCCTTATGATCTCGCGTTCGATAAGGGGGTGAAGGATCGCGTTCAGATCACTTCGTGCCTCTGAATCAGAGAAGACGGATCTCGCCAGCTTGGCTCGATCCAGAGAGCCGTCACCGGAAAGCACCTGTGTCCCGAAGCGATCCACCAGCGACTGAAGGCCCTTGGTACCGGGCTGGACCACCTCCCGGGCCACCTCGTCGGAATCGATTACGCAGGCACCCAATTTGGCAAGCTTCGCAGATACTGTGCTCTTTCCCGATCCAATGCCACCGGTTAGACCGATGACTGGTGAGGAAGCGCCCTTACTCATCTCCCGATTCTGCTGCATCTCCACCCTCGGCGTCAGCCTCTTGTACAGCCGACGGGTCCTCCTCCTCGTCGCCTGGCTGTCCTGGGGAGGCCGGGACCTCCAAGCCGTGCTCGGCGACGTACTCCGCCCACGCAGCCTGAGCCTCGGTTTCAGGGGTGAACTCTAACGAGTAGTCAATCTGGCCAATGTAGTTGCCTTCCTCATCGTAGGCATGTTCACCGAAGGCCTCGCGGTACTCAGCAGCAACCTCTCCACCCTCGGCCGCCTGCTTGATCGAGAGAGAGATCCGCCGACGCTGAAGGTCAATATCTATGATTTTGACCCACAGCTCCTCACCAGGCTGGACAACCTGCTCCGGCAGGTCGACGTGATGGGCCGCCATCTCGGAGATGTGAACGAGTCCTTCAATCCCCTCTCCAACCTGTATGAAGGCACCAAACGGCACGAGTTTGGTAACTCGGCCGTACACCAGCTCCCCAACCTTATGGGCATTGGCGAACTCCTGCCATGGATCGCTCTGCGTTGCCTTCAATGACAGAGAGATTCTCTCCTTGTCCAGATCGACATCCAGCACCAGCACCTGGATCTCGTCACCGACCTGGACAACCGAGGATGGGTGGTCGACATGCTTCCACGACAGCTCGGAGACGTGGACCAGACCGTCCATCCCGCCAAGATCTACGAACACCCCAAAGTTGACTACAGAGGAGACTATGCCACGTCGGACTTCACCTGGCTTGAGATTCTCGAGAAACTCTTCCCGTTGCTCTTTCTGCGTCTCTTCCAGCCATGACCTTCGAGACAGTACGACATTGTTGCGATTCTTGTCGAGCTCGATGATCTTAGCCTCGACAACCTTGCCCACGTACGGCTGAAGGTCCCGTACCCGCCTCAACTCCACCAGCGATGCTGGAAGGAATCCACGCAGACCTATGTCCACGATGAGACCTCCCTTCACCACCTCTATGACAGGTCCTTTGACAACGCCGTTGGCGTTCTTGATGGCTTCTATTGTGCCCCACGCTCGCTCATACTGAGCCCTCTTCTTCGAAAGAACAAGACGACCTTCCTTATCCTCTTTCTGCAGAACCAGAGCCTCGATCTCGTCACCGAGTTGGACCACCTCGAAAGGGTCTATGTCGTGACGGATAGAAAGCTCACGTGCAGGTATGACGCCCTCGGACTTGAAACCGATGTCCAAGAGAACCTCGTCCTTGTCAACCTTCACCACCTTGCCAAAAACGAGATCGCCATCTTCAAATTCGACGATGGTTCCAGATATCGCTTCGTCAAGCGAAGTATCTCCAAGATCATCAAAGGTGATCACGCGCGGAGTGTACTCCCCTTCGAGGACCGCCCCAGGTGCGGAAACTCCATCGTTGTCAGGGGTGTTAGTAGTATCGGACATTTAGTTGGGTCGCTTTCTTTCCTTACAATCTTTCTTGAACCCAGTGCTGAAGCTCAAGTTCTTGCTAGATCAGCCAACAATTTTGGCCAAATCTAACAGTGTAGATTCCAACTACATTAGCGACAATCTTCACCGATTGATGCCAGAAACCAAGCATGATTTCGAGCCAGGGATTTTCAAAGGTCCTATTTTGCATCCGCCCAGCTGGTACCTGTATAGACATTGACCTCCAGTGGCACCGTGAGTGCCACAGCACCTTCAAGAACGCGCTTCATCAAAGCCTCGATCTCGCTAACATTGTTTGCTGCGCATTCGACTAGGACCTCGTCGTGGACCTGCAATACAATGTCTGCGTCCAACGTTTCCAGTTCCACATCCAACTTGACCAAAGCGATCTTAAATATATCGGCCGCCAACCCTTGAATCCCGGCATTCATCGCCTGTCTCTCTGCAGCCTCGCGCAACCTGTAATTATGCGAAGCGAGCTCCGGCAGGGGACGAATCCGGCCGAATTCGGTAGTCGTACACCCATCTCTTCTGGCTTTGTCAACGGTCTCTTTCATATAACTGCTCACCTTAGGGAAGGCGGCGAAGAATGCCTTGAGGATCTCGTCAGCTTCGGGCACCGATATTCCCAGGCGCTGAGAAAGGCCGTACGCCTCCATCCCGTAAGCGAGTCCGTAAGCCACCATCTTCGCCTTGTTCCTCTGCGAAGCTGTAACCTCGCTCAAAGGCACGCCGAAGGTGAAGCTCGCGGTCTGCCGATGTATGTCTATACCACGCTCGAAAGCTTCGACAAGACCTGGATCTTGTGACAGGTGTGCTATGACCCTGAGTTCGATCTGCGAATAGTCGGCCATTACTAGCCGCCTGCCCTTAGGAGCAACAAACGCTTTGCGAAACTTCCTACCGTCTTCTGTACGTATCGGAATGTTATGAAGATTTGGGTGATCCGAAGAGAGCCTGCCCGTTCTTGCCACAGTCTGCGAAAAGCTGGCGTGAATCCGTCCATCGGGCCCAACTTCAGCGATCAATCCTTCTCCATATGTAGAGCGAAGCTTCTCCACCTCTCGATAGCGCAATATCTTCTCCACTATCGGGTGCAGTCCAAGCAGGCGCTCAAGGCTTCGAGCATCCGTAGAATACCCGGTCTTCGTTCTCTTCTGCGGAGGTAGACTGAGCCTCTCGAACAATACCTTTCCGAGCTGCTGGGTAGAATTCACGTTGAATGCGTAGCCGACCATGGCCTGAATCTCTCTTTGAAGCTCCATGGCCTCGGCCGCGAACTCCCGCTGCAAGGTTGACAGATACTCCCTGTCAACAAGGATTCCCAAAGCCTCCATCTTGGCCAAGACGGTTATAAGCGGCTTTTCAACATTCTCATAAAGATCCCGAAGAGCTCCGGTCCCCAGTGTCCCGCCTATCTTGTCAAGGGTCTTCACCCCGACATCAACCCTTGAGGACAAAGTCATCGAATGCCGGTCGTCGTCCAAACCCAAGGAGAAATTCGCACCGAGGTTGCCGGTGCCAAAACCGGCGTAGGAACTGCCAAGCCATTTCGCAGCAAGAGAGTCGAGTTCGTAGCTTGGAGCTGTCGGGTCGAGCAGGTAACCGGCAACGGCTCCGTCCAGGCCAACCGGGAACAACATCCTCCGCGAAGAGTAGAGGTATCTCAGGATCTCCTTCAAGCCCACGCCGCTTACCGATTTGCACAAATCGACCAGCTTCTCGAAGATCGCCTGCACTGCTCCGCTAGCAGAGAGTATGTCCGACGGAACGATCAACACAAATGACCCATCCGACAACCTCATGGTTGCCAGCGCCATCGAATCCGGCTCAGATCGGCCCGGACCGCCACTCCAGAGAACCTCTAAGTATATGTCCCGCCCGCTGTCAGGCAACTTATCGAAAAAATCGCATGCCTGGGTCACCGACTTCACTCGCTCCACCGAAAGCTCCAGCGGCTCCTCCTCCTCGACCAGCTCTTGCGCCCCAATCTCTGACGATACTGCCCGCGTTCCAAAAACGGCTAAAGTACGTTCCCACAATTTATGGAACTCAAGGAAACGAAACAGGTCCTCTGTAGCCTTGGGATTCCATGGACCCAACTCGAGATCATCAAGAGAGCAATCAAGGGGAACGTCCCGGACAAGAGGGGTGAGCTTGATGTTGAGCAGCAACTGCTCCCGGTAATCCTCTATCGACGACCGTAGTCTCGGAGTTAGAGAGTCCAGATTGTCCAATATCCCTGGGACTGAACCGAACTCATTTATCAGCTTCGCAGCCGTCTTCTCACCAACTCCTGGGACGCCCGGGATGTTGTCGGATGGGTCCCCTCGCAAAGCGGCCAGTTGGGGATAGAGTTCTGGCTTGACACCAGTCCTGCGTTCGATTCCAACCGAATCGAGGAGTTCATAGTCACTTACGCCGCGGCGATTGTAGAGAACTCTGACATAAGGATCGGATACCAGCTGGAAACTGTCACGATCGCCCGTGACCACGATGGTCGACCATTTTCGCGCCTTTGCAGCCTCGGCAATCGTCGCAATCACGTCGTCCGCTTCGTAGCCGGCAGCCTCGACTATGGAAATTCCAAGACTCTCGACGACGTGCCCTATAAGCGACAGTTGCGGATGAAGCGAGTCCGGAGCCCTCTTCCGAGTGCCTTTGTAGTCCGGGGAAAGCTTGTCCCTGAAGGTAGGATCCGGATGGTCAAATGCGACGGCAACGTGCGATGGTCCATGGTCCTTCATAAGGTTCAGCAACATCGAGGTAAAGCCGTATATGGCATTCGTATACTGTCCAGAAGAGGTAATCATCGTCTCAGGCAAGGCGAAGAACGCGCGGAACGCGAGGGAGAACCCGTCCAGAATCAAGAGCTTTGCC
>JAJZIP010000059.1 GCA_021810525.1 Actinomycetes bacterium
CGGGAAAACCACAGCTCTTCTGTACTCGTCTGCAGCATCATCGCTCAGTGTCTGGCGTTCCTTGAGATCGACTCCGACACTAAAGGCCCGTTTACCCGCTCCCTGGACTACGGCGACTTTGATCTCTGGAGTGGCTTCGACATCTGCGATCCTTTGTCTCAGCTCGGTAAAAAGGCCTCTGTTCAGAGCGTTCATCGCCTCCGGTCTGTTCAGAGTTATGCGGGCTATGCCGCCTTCGCTTTCAAAGTTGACGAGATCCGTCATCGCTGCCTCACCCTGCTCCTATCGCCCGCGGAATACAGGACTGCGCTTTTCCCGGAAAGCCGCAATCCCTTCGCGAAGGTCTTCACTGGCAAAGAGCGCGGCCACACCCATCCTTTCAAGGGCAAGCCCGGTGCTCAACGGGCTGTCATTTCCCAAGTAAAAGACCTGCAGCAGTATCCTCATTGCCAACGGACTGAAGTTGGCAAGCCGCTTTGCAAGGGCTGTGGTTTTTGCCGTCAGTTCGTCCAGTGGCACGATCTCATTGGCAAGGCCAAGTTCATACGCCCTCCGAGCCTTCATCAGTTCACCGGTCAACAGCATCTCGATTGCCAAGCCATGCCCGACTACGTGAACCAGCCGCTGCGTTCCTCCATAGCCCGGAATCGCGCCCAGCGTTATCTCGGGAAATCCAACCTTGGCGGTATCCGCCATAATCCGGATCGTCGCCGCCAGCGCAAGCTCAAAGCCCGCTCCCAGCGCGAGACCATTTACGGCTGCTATTACTGGCTTTCCAATGGCTTCAATTCGCTGGTAAAGAGCCTGCGACCGCTCCGAGAGCATCATCATCTCCGAGGAACTCTTGGATTCAAGCTCTTTTAAATCAGCACCTGCTGAAAACGCCCGATCGCCGCTGCCGGTCACCACCACAACTCGAATCTCATCTTGGCCAGCAACGGTGTAAAAGACCTCATCCAACTCGGCCAGAGCAGCCTCGTCGAGCGTGTTCATGCTTTCGGGGCGATTTATCGCGATATTGGCGATGTTATCTTCAACAGAAAAAATGATCGAACTTTCCATGCTTTGTGCCTTCAACTCTCACGGCGAATCGTCATTGCGGTGCTTACACCACCGCCCCCACAGATCCCGGCAACTCCCAACTCTCCGTCGTGCACCCGCAGAACGTTGTATAAAGACATCAGAATCCTTGCGCCTGAGATTCCGGTGGGATGACTCATGGCTATTGCCCCTCCATGGACATTAACCTTGTCTCGGTCCCATCCCAAAACGCGCTCATTTGCGAGCATCTGTACTGCAAAGGCTTCATTCACCTCGATGAAATCCATATCCCCAACGAGCATGCCGGCCTTTTTCAGCGCCGCTGGGATTGCGATTCCCGGTCCTTCACCCATGAGCTGCGGCTCCACTCCGACCTGCGCAAATGAGACAACAGAGAACAGAGGGTTCCAGCCGCGCTCCTTGGCCGTTGCGCGACTTGTCACTACGAGTGCAACTCCGCCATCACCCATGCTGCAAGAGTTGCCCGCAGTCACCGAGCCTCCCGCTTCAAAAGCAGGACTCAGACGAGCCAGCTTCTCAAGAGAGGTGTCGCGTCGAATCGACTCATCGTGGTCGAGGCTCCCTATCTTAGGCTCAAGGCCAGAGATAGAAGTAGACGAGGCGATCTCCCATTTCAGATAGCCGCTGTCCTCTGCACTTGCCGCCTTTTGGTGAGACTCAAGAGCAAAGGCGTCCTGCTCCTCACGAGTAATCTGGTACTTCCTGGCAAGATTCTCCGCAGTCTGGCCCATAGTCATGTCGCATAACGGATCAATGGTATCGCTCCACGCGTCTTCTAAAACCCGATTGCCCAGCTTGATGCCCTCCCAACGGACATTTTTCATCATGAAAGGCATTGTGCTCATCGACTCCATGCCCCCCGCCACCACAGTGCTAGACTCTCCCGTCCATATCGACTGGCTGGCGAGCATGACGCTTTTCATACCCGAGGGGCACGCCATGTTGATAGTTGCGGCAGGCACCGACGTCGGAATACCGGCCCTTACCGCAGCAGTCCGGACTGGATTCGGCCCGTTGCCCGCCTGGCGACAATTGCCCAACAGAACCGTGTCGATCTCCTTTGGTTCCACATTGCCGCTCTCAAGAGCCCCCCTGATCGCCGCGGCTCCGAGTTGAGCGGCAGGAACGTCACGCAATGTTCCACCAAAGCGCCCCAGAGGGGTTCGTGCCATGCCGACAATGACGATGTCGTCCACTTGAATAGCTCCTTTGTCACAAAGCGGATAACCGGGCGACCCTGGTTATCCGTAGGAATAAAACCCTTGACCGGACTTCTTTCCCAGGTATCCCGAGGCGACAAGAGAGCGGTGCAGTGGACATGGAATGAACTTGTTTCCACCACACTGCTCGTTCAGATCCTCGAGAATGTGCAACATGGTGTCAAGCCCAACGAAGTCGCCCAGCTGAAGCGGACCCATAGGGAAGTTGAAGCCGTCTCGCATCGCCTGATCCACGTCTTCGACAGTTGCTACGCCCTCGTAAACGGTCCATACAGCCTCATTGAACATCGGCATGTAAACCCGGTTGGTGATGAAACCTGGTGAGTCCTTCTTTACCTCCACCGGCGACTTCTGCACTCTTTGCAAAAACCCTTGCACCGCCTCAAGTGTCTCATCACTCGTCCTGAGGCCACGGATGACTTCGACCAGGCGCATGACGACCACTGGACTGTGAAAGTGCACTCCTATGAAGCGATCGGGTCGCTGGGTCACCGCAGCCATTGGGCTGATAGGGAGCGCCGACGTGTTTGAAGCGAAAATAGTCGCATCCGGCATCACCTTGTCAAGGGCTCGGAAAACCTCGCGTTTGAGGTCCAAGTCCTCGAAGACAGCCTCGATGACGAGATCTGCATTCTTGGCCTCTTCGAATCTAGAGACAGGAATTATTCGGCCAAGGATCTTCTGCGCCTGCTCTTCAGTGAGCTTCCCTTTGCTGACGCGCCCCATCACCTGCTCGGAAATGCGTGCGACACCTCGGTCCCGCGACTTCTCGTCGTTATCGTATACATAGGTGGTCAGCCCTGCTTGTGCTGAAGTCTGGGCAATGCCGTGGCCCATCATCCCCAAGCCGACAACCAGTACATTTTCAATACTCAATGCTGATCCCTTCTAAGAAATGCAAGTTCTAATCAAGTCCGTAGACACGAGCCGCGTTGTCGTGCAAGAGAAGTTGCGCAACGTCCTCTCTGAGCCCCATGTGTTCACGAATGTAGGAGACGGCGTCTTTGTGCACTACTGCCGGAAAGTTTGTGCCCCACAGCACCTTCCTCTTTCCTCGGCTCTTTATGAAGTTGACCAAGGTCTCCTCAAGATATTGGGGAGCGTGGGCGTCGATCCCGAGAAACACGTTCTCATGCTTCCAGGCAAGAGCGATCATCTCTTCCGTCCACGGCCATCCGGTGTGAGCTCCAACGATCTTCAACTCAGGAAAATCGATGGCGATGTCGTCGAGCGCAATCGGACGTCCGAGCTCGCTCGGCATTCTCTCCGCCGAGTGTCCAACCTGCATCGACACCGCTACACCAAGCTCGGAGCACTTAGCGTACAGGGGGTAGTAGAGCCGATGATTCAAAGGGATTCCGAAGCCATAAGTGTGAATGTAGACTCCGCGGAAACCCCAGTCCTTTACAGCCCTCTCCACCTTTCGCACACCCTCGAGACGGGTGTAAGGGTTGAATCCGGCGATTCCTACAAAGCGATCTGGGTACTTCTGGACAACCGCATTCACTTCTTCTTCGGTAATATCCCAGATCATTCGGTTCTTCTGCTCTGCCATCATCCGCACAGCTGGAATCAAAACCTTCGAAACCCCTGCCTCGTCCATCATTGATACGAAGTCATCCACTTCGATGCCCTTGACTCGGTCCTCCATGTGCCACCATTTGATAAGGTACTGAAACTCCTCAGGTCCATACCAATTCTTTTGAATTGATTCCTCGGTGAATAGGTTGCACAAGATGTCGATGGCCCCTGTCATATTTGATTAAACCTCCGCTGGTGTAGTGGTATTTAGAAATTAAGGCTGTTCCAAGACAGCATCAAGAGCTGGCTGCCGCTCCCCCTCCGGAGTCAACCCGCGCACCTCCCCCAACAACCACAGTGCGGTGTGGAACTGGATGTCTGCATCCTGCAGCAGACGTTCGACGGCTGGGGACGGCGCCTCTTGCGTCAGGATTTGAAGATCGTGGCGAATGTTATCCAAGTAGGCAACATACTTTTGGTGTTCCATGAGATTCCCTCCTTGCAGTTCTCTTGGTATTCCTCAAATACCTAGACCTTCTTGGGTCGGTGGTCAAAAAACCGCTTAGCCTTGAGTTCGTATCGGGGAAGGCTGCCAGGCTCGGAGACCTCGACGCCGATGGTCACTCCGATCTTCGCCTTCAGCACGACCTGGAGGTCTGTCGCCATCGAAGAAAACCTTTCCGATGACGTTCCGACCTTGGGCTCAACCTTTACCGTCACTTCGTCATTGATGCGTCCCGGGTTTACATGCAGCTCGTAATGGCTACTGAGTCCCGCAACATCGCTAAGCAGATATTCAACCGCCGCCGGGTAGACGTTGGTTCCTTTGATGGTTATCATGTCGTCGGTTCGCCCGAGAACTCCTCCTTCATAGAGAAGCCAGGATCGTCCGCAACTGCACACGTCGTAATAAGCTCGCACCAGATCATGTGTCCGGTACTTGATCACCGGCTGTGCCATTTGTATGTAGCTGGTAACCACGTTTTCTCCAACTTCGCCAGGCCCAACCGGGTTACCTGATGCATCGAGAACCGTAGCATACCCCTGATCCTCTCCAAAATGACAACCACGCTGGTCAGGGCAGCCTGGGGCAATTGCTCCGACTTCGCCAACACCGTACAACTCATATGCTTTGGCGCCCCAGGCGGACTCGATAGCCTGTCTCGTAGTAGGAATCCCAGGACCGGGCTCACCGGCATGGATGGTGTAACGAATCGTGGTTTCACTGGTATCGATGCCAAGCTCCTTGGCAAGTTCCGCTAAATAGAGAGCGTATGTAGGAGTCGAAACCAACACCGTTGGCTTCAAGAGCTGTATCTGCTGCAGCCGCTGTTCGGACGTAAGCCCTCCACCGCTGATCACAGTAGCGCCAAGGCAACGAACCCCCCAATATGCACTCCAGAACCCTGTGTACATTCCCCATGGAAAAGCGAAGTAGAAGGAGTCCTGCGGACGAATCCCAACACCCCAGTACAAATATGCCCACTGCTCTCCATACTGCAGCTGGGTGTGAACAGAAAAGGGAATCCTCAGTGGCGTACCAGTCGATCCAGACGTCTGAAAGTGGTAGAGATAGTAGTCTGGGCTCAGAGCCACGCTATCCCCCCATGGTGGATTTGCCGCTTGGGCTTGGACCAGATCCTTCTTGTCTATCGTTGGCACAAGACGGTTGAAGTCATCTAGTGTACGAATATCCTCTGGACGTATGCCCACCCCGTTGTAGAGTTCGTTATAGAACGGTACGCGATCGTAGGCATAACGCAGTAGCGCCTGCAACCGCTTTAGATGCAGCTCATTTAGCTGTTCGCGTGGCATCGTTTCCGTATACTCGTTCCAAAATGACCCGGATTGCGAGCGTGGACTAAGTAATGGCTGCCCACGCAGTAGGTTGATATCTGCAATTGACACGGGTACCTCACTTTCAAAAACCACCAAGATCCCCGAAACGCCGACCTGCGTCTAGGACGACGAACTCTCGGTAGCCAAAACAATTACTCGATCACACAAATCCGCATAGGCAGTTGGGACGGACAATCAAGCCCTCGACCCAAGATTCACTTCCAGTTGAAACTTGGAGATCCGAAGATCTCACAAACATTGCCGACGAATCATCTAACTTCCACCACTTCAACAAGCCGACACTTGCCGCTTGCCACCCAATGTTCGCTCTTGGGGAATCCTCTGCCTCCCTGCAAAACTTTCCCACGACATGGTATGGCTTCATCCCGCTTGCCTCGGAACTCCCAAGGACGCCACCTCGAGCCGCGAACCTCCTTTCACAGGGCGATCCCCACCTGCAATTATGACAGCTTAGTTATTGCATGCATTTATGTAGACAATATGCTTTTTGTCACATTATTGCAAATGGAGATCCACGTATTTTGAAACGGTGCGACCAGACCTGCCCTCTCCAGTATCACCCCAGCAATACAAGGTTTTATCGAAAGGCGGGATGTCTTAGGACACCTTTGGACATCTGCTGCGTCGATCCATATACTTCGAGTTACGACCTCAAGAGTCGACCATCTTTGCATGCAATCTGGCTATTCCAGTGACCCCAAAATAAGCAATCCGCCAGAACTCGGGCCACCCAGAATGGACGCCAATCTCCCGGACCTAAACCACGTGGCTTCACACCTTTTCGTTTACAAGGAAGGCCAGTTCATGATCTCCCAGTCGCATGCCTCTCACGAGCTTGATCACTCGATCGCTTGAAAAGGTGCGACTTTCCGCGCTGCTTCTATCAGATGGTCTCGGCGAATCGGAACCGGCTTGGTAAAGTCACTCTCAGCAAAGGCATTGGTCTTCGCAGCCACCATGAGTTCAGCTACTTCGGCACCTGAAAGCCCCTCGGTGATACTCGAAACCAGCTCAGAGGCCTCCTCTAGGCTCAGCTTTTCGTCCAGGGGAACTGAACGGAGGTGGATCGAAGCTATAGCCGCCCGATCCGGCGCCTCAGGCAGGCCTACATGCACCTTAGCCCCAAGCCTTCCGGGCCTGAGCACGGCTGAATCGATTAGATCGAGACGGTTGGTTGCGCCGATCACAATGATCTCGGGAATGTTTCGAACTGAATCCAGTTCGCCAAGAATCTGGTTTACCACGCGCTCCGTAGTCTTAGAACCTTCGTCCGACCCGCGAGGTGGAGCGATCGAGTCAAGCTGGTCAAGAAAGATGATTGCAGGTGCGACCTGACGAGCTACCTGGAAGATGTGCCTTATCGCCTCCTCTGACTCACCCAACCACTTGGAAAAGATCTCCGGCCCGTCGACAGGCAGGAAGTTCACCTTGGCACTCTGCGCAAGTGCATGGACAAGCATTGTCTTTCCTGTGCCAGACGGCCCATGCAGAAGAATCCCGTTCCGGGGAGGCAGGCCCATCGCGCGGAAAGCGTCCGCATTCTCTAGCGGCCGAAGAACGAGCTCCTGCAGCTCCCTCTTTACCGCATCGAGCCCTCCTATCTCATCCCAGCCGACCCGCGGAGCCGAGACCAGAGCCTCACGCAATCCAGATGGCCGAATGCGGGTTACCGCTGCATCAAAATCCGCCGCTTCGACGGTAAGTTCAAGTCCTTTGTCGAGCCGAAAGGCGTCACGATAATCCTCAAGCGCTCCACCTTGGCGCCTCAACGCGTTAAGACCCGCTTCTCGGCATAGCTCCATCAGATCAGCTCCCACAAAGCCATGGGTTATAGCTGCAATATGACGCAGATGGTCAAGCGCTCCGTGGCTGATGGGCATCTCCCTGGTATGAATTTGGAGGATCTCGTAACGGCCTTCCTCTCCCGGCGGGCCTATGAAGATCTCCCGGTCAAAACGACCAGGTCGACGCATCGCCATGTCGATTGATTCCATGCGATTTGTGGTACCTATCACAACGACACCGTCGACAGCCTCAAGTCCATCCATGCATGACAGCAGGGTCGTCACGGCTCGAACGTCGCTCAGGGAACCAGACTCGCCCCGTCGCGAGGCGATAGCGTCAACTTCATCGATAAAAATCACAGATGGAGCGTGATGGGCTGCTTCGCTGAAGATGCGGCGCAGGTTGCCTTCAGTCTCTCCTTGCATGGTGCCAACAACTGCAGGACCGTTGATGAAGAAGAAGTGCGCATTCACGTCATTGGCTATAGCCCTAGCGAGATAGGTCTTGCCTACCCCAGGCGGACCGTAGAAGATCACCCCCCTGGGACAGGTGATCCCGAGTTGCCGGTAGACGAACGGAAGCTGGAGCGGAAGCTGTACCAGCTCACGCACGAGGGCAATCTGGTCGGCAAGCCCTCCTACATCTTCGAAGCTCACCTCTGCACTGCTCTCCGCACTCCCTAGCTCGGGGGACTCAAGCTCAAGTGTGGTCGTCTCTACGAACTGACACGGATCGTCGTCAACCTCAACGACCTCGTAAACCGCTCCCACATGAGAGCCGTGAAAAGTGGCGTAAATATAACCGCCTACGGTGCATGGCGTCTTGCTCTCGGCGAGCAGCTGCTGAAGATGTTCGGCTAACCCATGAGCACGCGAAATATCCGTAGGAGCCCTTAGTAGGACGTTGCGAGCAGGAGCCAGGCGAGCCAAGCGGATTTCGACCCTGTCGTCGAGCTTCGCTTTGAGCGTCTTACGAACGAGACGGTCAAGGCGAAGGATCGCAGAGCCGCGGTCATCGGCGATCGGATCGCCAAGGCGCCCCACAGCCCGCCTGCCGTTCCAGCTGGTAATCTCCACATAGTCGCCGACCTCCGCCCCAAGCTTCTCCATGAGATCCGAATCGAGATACACAAGGAGCTGCGGACTTGTCGCAGCCTCTAGTGCCGACCGATCAACCGTAGCGGTCACAAGGCTCAGGTGGGTAGTAGTGTCCTCGGCTTGATGGCCATCTGTATCTTTCACATCTGCGGTCAATCTCTGTGCCTCATGTGCTCTCGCCATTCGGGGCAAGGTTCTATCTGTTCAAAACCAGCCCCTCTGTCAACCGACATGGCATGTGCGGTATTCAACGAGCAAAAGATGATCTCGATATCTTCGTCGGAGTCGTTGAAGTGTTGGACCACGCAACCGGGAACACGCAAGGGCACTTGGACCAGATCGCGATGGCTCCAGTCAAAGCGGACCTCGTCAACAACGGTGTGTCCAGGCCCGCCCTTCCAGATGAACCCAAGTTGATGCCCCTGTGTGAGCTGCTTCCCAGTTCGACTGTGAGCTGGAATGCGCTGAACGTACATGATAAAAACGTTCATAGCTATATCGGTCATGGTTGGCGCCATGTACCATCTCATGTAACCCTGTGGATTGAGTTCCCATGGCAGCTCCGAACCCTTTGCGAGCTTCTCAGCACTCTCTCTATCGACTCGTTGCTGGTCGCGGAGAGCGATGAGCTCGTCATAGAAGTTTCGCGAAGCGAGTCGCTCGCTCCTCGTTTCCAAAGTCATCGTCGTCCTCCTTTTCCAGCCTGGCTCTCACTTTGCGGCACCGCTTGCTCTACTGCCGTAGTTGCCCCTTTCCAACTCGTGACGCCAAAGCGCTCCACGAACTCTGGGTCAAGGGCCGATTGAACGAGTTCACTGCCCTGCTCATTCCAAGTAGGCAGGTGGATGAATGCAAGCCACTTCGAGCTGCCATCCTCTCTGAGGTTGAAGTGCTGATGCTCGACGCCTTCCCTGAGCAGAGGCATTATTATCATGTCGCCCTCTTCCCAGTCATAGCGCACACCGTTCATAGTCGAGTAACCGCGCCCTTCTATTATGAACAGCACAAGACCGCCCTGGTGTCTGTGCCTACCCGAAACGCCGCGAATATCATGGATAAATACCCACCAATCCTGCAGACACGCTCCTGATTCATTCGGTTGCAAGTACCAGCCGATCAGACCCTGTGGACAGAGTTCGAATTGCTCGGGTCTTACCGCCTTGATGACGAGTGGAGCTGTCTGCTGGCGCTCGACAAACTGCTCTCTTCCAGTGATCAGAGACAGGTATTTTGGAAACGCGCTCGGCTCTGGCTCACGCGATCGAGTCCCAACTCTTTCAGACAATATGACCCCCTATAAGTCACTGAAACCGTTATTTGGGTCATCCGCGATGGTAACCCGAGTGAACGATTGCATGCATTTATGTAGACAATATGTCCTCTGCCGCTTGATTGCAAACGCAGAAGAACGCTCAGGCGCAACCACGACC
Organism: Actinomycetes bacterium; assembly: GCA_021810525.1. Lineage (GTDB taxonomy): Bacteria > Actinomycetota > Acidimicrobiia > Acidimicrobiales > Acidimicrobiaceae > SCQM01. Next base: position 9,976 of record JAJZIP010000059.1, read on the forward strand.
TGAAGATCACAACCAACACCTGCTGAGCTACCGCTGCACCTGTGCGCTCTGATTCGGTTACGTCATGACGACTAGTCAGTTCCACAAGCTTCTACGGAGATCCGGACAGAAAGGAGTCCCTCTCTATGCTCGAATTGCTGTGCATGCAATCGGGCCCTTCTCACGGCCCAGCGAGAGGCTCCACGCTCTCATAGACGAAAGAAACGAGCAAATCCGCGTAGTCGATTTGCACTGGGTGGTGCACCTGCAAATAAGGATTAGAACTCTAGAAATCCTCAGCCAGCGAGTTCAGAACTTGAGGCAGAAACGACATAAACTCACTTGCATGTCATTCCGGCCGGATGGTGGAAACCAGGACTAGCTACACACCGGTCCTGCCATCAGCTCCAGGACCGGCGAGCACCGAGGGAGTCCATGCATGTCAGGTTCTATAGATCTTGTGAAAAAAGGACAGGTTGCCTATCTGCTCCTGAACAATCCAGAGAGAAAAAATGCGATCAGCGCAGAAATGTGGGAGCAGCTCGCGCTAATGGCTGAAAAGATCTCGGCGGATGACGAGATCAGAACAACCGTTATTAGAGGTGAGGGCACGTCTGCATTCACCGCAGGTGCAGATGTCTCACAGTTCGAATCGAGGCGTTCCCCTACCCCCCAGGGAAGCACTTACGACGAATTGACCGAATCGGCCATTGCTGCGGTCAAAGCCATACCCGTTCCGGTAATCGCTCTGATCCACGGATACTGCCTAGGAGGAGGAGTGTCGCTCGCTCTCGCTTGTGACCTCCGTTTCGCCTCAAGAGCCTCAACCTTTGCTATCCCTGCCGCGCGACTAAGTATCTCCTACCCGACTCCAGCGATTGAGCGCCTTGTCGCAGCGATCGGCTCCTCCAGTGCCAAGTATCTCCTTTTCTCAGCGCAACAGATCGACGCCGACTCGGCCAAGGAAATCCATCTCGTGGACAAAGTATTCAATCCCGAGAACCTCGATGAACAGGTCGACGCGTTCGTAGCTGCTCTGATCGACAATGCTCCGCTCTCGCTCAGAGCAGCAAAGTTCATTGTCGACCAGTGCACAGTTGACCAAGACAAGCGCGATATGAAGAAAATTTACGACTTAGCCAGGAGCTGTTTTGAGTCCGAAGACTACAAGGAGGCTGTAAGGGCCTTCATGGCCTCAGAGCGACCAACATTCATGGGAAGATAAGCGCTGGGGCTGAACGGAGCTTTCCAACTGCACCCCACCACAGGACATTGGTTCAGGGCCGATCTTTCCTTGATCGATCTGCGCGCCACCTTCCCTGGAGCGGGGAACGATGACTCTAACGGTCCAGCCGTTACATGGCCGAGAGGGACGTGACTTAGCAATGGGGGCATTAGTGTGCGGCACGTACGATTTTTCGCAGGACTGGATCCCCTTTGGGGTCGTAGGACGCAAAGGACACTTAGCCACAGCGGTCCGATGAAGCACCAACCTCCAGAAAAAGAAGTGGCATGGGCCGCTGGTTTTCGAAAATCCCCTTCCGAAATGGAGGGGGATGTCAACTCTTCATCTCATCGAGGCAGCGGCGCTTCTCAATTCGGCAGATATGACCTTCCCAAGTGCGTTCCTCGGAAATTCATCCACAAAAAAGATCCTCTTCGGCCTTTTATAGTTGGCCAAGTGCAGCAAGGCATGAGCTTTGAGCTCCTCTTCTCGGAGATCTGAGCCTTTGACAACAAATGCTACGACCTCCTCTCCCCACCTCGTCGACTCCACGCCGACAACTGCTGCATCTCTAACCGCAGGATGAGATCTTAGAACATCTTCCACCTCCTTTGGATAGACGTTGTAACCCCCAGAGATGATCAGCTCCTTCAGTCGCCCGGCGATCGCAACGTAACCTCTCTCGTCAACGTCACCCACGTCTCCTGTGGCAAACCAGCCGTCTCCATTGGGAAAAGCCGCAGCAGTCGCAGCCGGATCGTTGAGATACCCACTGAATACAGTCGGCCCGCTTATGAAAAGCTCGCTCCTGTCAGCTGAGATTGCCGCCTCGACTCCGGGCAGCGGAAACCCCACCTTGCCTGCTATCCGCTCCCCTTCAAAAGGGTTGGAGATGTCGATCAGACTCTCGGTCGTCCCGTATCGCTCCAAGACAGTCTGGCCGCTACGCTCCTCCATCGCTCGATGTGTCTCCCTCGAAAGAGGTGCAGAACCGGATACCATCAGCCGAAGCGACCGAAACGGCTCTAAGCACTCCAATTCAAGCAGCCTCTGGTACATGGTAGGCACGCCAAAAAACATCGACGCTGAGTAGTCAGTTACAGCCTGGCAGACTCTCTCGGGGTCAAACCTGTCAGACAGCACAGCCGACGACCCAGCGCAAAGAGTTCCGTTCACCCCAACGCCGAGGCCGTGCATATGAAAAAGTGGCAGGGCCAAAACCAGCCTGTCCCGCTCGTCCCAGCGCCAAGCCATGTTCAGACTTTTGGCGGATGCCAGCAAGTTCCCATGGGTCAGAATCGCACCTTTCGGACGTCCAGTCGTGCCGGAGGTGTATGCAATCAGTGCAGGAGTCCCGGACTGCGCCATATCCAGCTGGGCTGCACAATCGGTACAGTGCGCATACGACTTGTCTGCAAAATAGACCTGGAGGTCACCACGTGGCAGAGGAAGGTCTGCGCCTGGACCAAGAAACGGTGTCGAAAAGCCAGGCTGTTTAGCCGCCTCAACTATCCATTCGGCACGTTCATCTGAATCTACGATGGCAGCCGACGGCTTGACATCTCCAACAATGTGGAAGACTTCCGTTTTGGTGTACGACGTATTCATGGGTACGACTACGAGTCCCAGCCTCAGTGCACCCACATAATGGACAAGGCCTCCGATCGAGGCAGCCGCAGACATGAGGATTCTCTCGCCGCGGCTGAGCCCGCTCGCGTGCATCGCGCATGCCGCGTCATGACTTCGCGCCAGGAACTCCCCTCTATTGATCCACCGGCCGTCTATGTCACAAAAAAGTTCCCTCCCTGGGTCTTCGAGGAGGGCTTTGAGCCATGATTTCGGCAATGACTCATCCTTGAGCAGATCTCCAGCCAGAAATTCGATCCCTTTGGGAATATGCCCTTCCCAACTTGAGATCCGCCTCAAGCTGTTCATTCTCTCACCACTCTGGGCCATAGGCTACCGTGTGCATGAACCGCTGACGATGCGCTAGATTCTGCCAAGTGACGAGAGGACTTTAGCGACGACTGCCTGTTTTGAAAGCCCGAGCTCGCTCATCACTGTCGCTCCGGGAGCAGATGCGCCAAAGCGATCGATCCCAATTGTGATGCCGCCAGATCCCACTACTGACTTCCAGCCATGAGTGACTCCAGCCTCTATCGATACCTTCAGCGCTGATGGAGGCACAAGCTCGTCTATGATCTCTTGGTCTTGTTCCAAAAAGCGTTCCCTCCACGGGATCGAAACCACTCTCGCATCGATCTCATGTTCGCCGAGCAGCACCTCGGCAGCCTGCAATGCCAGAGACACCTCCGACCCAGACGCAAGGAGAACCACCTGGCAGGAATCTGATTCTCTCATGACAATTCGAGCTCCAACACTCGAAATCCATCCGGGCTCTCCTGGTGCCAACACCGGAAGGCTCTGTCGGCTCAGAGCGAGGAGCGAAGGCCCTGTCTGCCTTTCCAAAACTGTGATCCATGCCTCGACAACCTCGTTCGAATCCGCAGGACGGATCACGGCAAGGTTTGGGACCATTCTCAGCGACTCGAGCTGCTCTACGGGCTGATGGGTCGGCCCATCTTCACCGACGCCAACCGAATCGTGGGTGAAGACGAAGATGACCGGGTTTCCCATCAGTGCGGCCAGCCGCAGTGCAGGCCTGAGATAGTCCGAAAAAATAAGAAAGGTCGAGCCAAAGACCCGGAACCCTCCGTGCAGCTCAAGACCGTTGAGAATTGCAGCCATGCCGTGCTCGCGAACTCCGAAATGGATCAATGAACCCCCGTAGTTGGTGCTCGAAACCACGTCTTCGGTAAACTCCACAGAGGTTGACTCAACCAGATCGGCAGAGCCTCCCACGAGAGACGGGCAAGCTGCAGAGATGGTCTTGATCACCCGTCCAGATGCAGCCCTGGTCGCCAGCGAGCTACCCAGGTCGAATTTGGGCATCAGCGCACGCAGATCGCTCGGAAAAGGTGGCGCCATCCCTCTTAGCCAATGCGAAACTACAGTATTGTGACCCTTGTCAATGCTCGCAACTCTGGCCTTTTCGAGGCTTGCAGCCAAGGTCTTCTCTTCGATGATCCCTGCCAGATGTTTACTCACATCGTCTGGAACAAAGAAAGTCTGCTCCGGCCAGCCAAAACGCTCCTTCATGAGCTTTGCTTCCTCGGCTCCGTACGGGCCGCCGTGGGCTGCCTCGGTCCCCTGCTTGTGCGGAGCCCCGAAGCCTATCTTAGTAGTAACGGCGATGATGCTGGGATGCTCCTCGTCCTTGATAGCCTCCAGAACGGCTTCGGAGATCTTATCGATGTCATTCCCGTCGTCGACGGAAAATCTGGACCAGCCAAGAGCCTCAAACCGCCCAAGCACGTCTTCGGTAAAAGCAAGGGTTGTGGGTCCGTCGATCGAAATCGAGTTATGGTCGTACAGCACTATCAACTTGCCCAACCCCAGATGTCCTGCCAGCGAGGCCGCCTCATTCGAGACTCCCTCCATCAGATCTCCGTCAGAGGCGATCACGAAGGTTCTATGATCAACCATCCTCTCATCCACCGAATTGAGTCTTGCCCCGAGCATCGCCTCACCCAGAGCCATTCCGACTGCATTCGAGATCCCCTGTCCCAAGGGCCCAGTGGTGGTCTCGACTCCAGGGGTATGGCCGTACTCGGGATGCCCGGGGGTCGTCGATCCCCATTGCCTAAAGCTCTTGAGGTCTTCAATGGTAACCTTGAACCCGAAGAGATGGAGCAACGAGTACAAGAGTATGGAGCCATGTCCAGCCGACAGCACAAATCTGTCCCGCCCGGGCCAGCGTGGGTCGCTCGGATCGAATCGCAAGAATCGGCTCCAAATTGTCCATGCCATCGGCGCAGCGCCTAACGGAAGTCCTTCGTGGCCGGATTTTGCCGCTTCTACAGCGTCGACACTCAACATGCGTACGGTCGTGATGCAACGACCGTCTAGATCGGTCGACAAAGGAGCCAGATCTCCACTCACGAACACTCCTGCTTTCACTAGAATTCACAATTCGCCGAGAGACCGGGTCGTCGGGACTCAGACTCCGCACTTACCCCCTAGGAGCCTAGAGGAAAAAGCGGCAGGCCAATCTTGGCGCAAGGACAATTCTTCTTTAACCAACCATCACATAACCTAACCCAGTTCTCGCCACTCTTGCATGTCGAGGGGAGCGTCAGACGGTGTGACCAGCGGTCGAAAAGACTTTTCCCTCCGGGCCGGCATCGCTTCAACCGTTTATCGATCCGCTGGAGTACTTCAGAGGCTTGGCGTCTCTTCCTGAGACATGGGCCAGGATCTCGGCACAGATTGCCAGGGCCGTATCTTCTGGAGTCTTGGATCCCAAATCGAGTCCCACCGGACCACAGATTCGGCCTATCTCCTTATCCGAAAAGCCAAGCTCGCTCAAAAGGGCGGAGCGGGTCTGTTGGGTATGACGAGAGCCAAGTGCACCGATGTAGATATGCGGTGCCCGCTTGAGCAGCTCACTGACTATAGGAATCCCTATCCCGTGATCATGAGTCAGGATTATCAGTGCGTCATTGCCGCCCAAGCCACTCACCTCGAGGCATCCTTCGTCGGTATCATCCGTGACAGTTGCAGACCATCCGAGAAGCTCGCCTTGGTCAACCAGTGCCTGGGCGAGGTTGCTGGAGCCTACGATAACCATATGGGTCGGCGGACTGAACATCTCAAACGAGACCGTCGCGTCTTCAACCTCCTCGACAACACCGGCCGGCAAGCCCCTCGTATAGAACCGCAGCAACTCTTGCTTCAAGATATCCAGTGATCGCTCCTCCGTGATCTCTGTCCCGGAGACGCGCGCAATCCGATCAGAAGAAACAGCAAGGACAGCTCC
>JAJZIP010000332.1 GCA_021810525.1 Actinomycetes bacterium
TATCTGTTGGTTCTACGAGGATGAACTTGATGCTTTGATTGAAGCAGCCGAACGTCGTGCCTCGATTTTCTCAAGTGCCACCTCTGATAAGAACCAGCCGATCTGGGAAAATGCCACCAAACAGCTTTTTGCTTCGCTTTTATTGATTGCATTTGCATGGAGGCATGCACAGATAGCATATTTAGGTAATGATTCCAGATCGTCGAAGCCCTCTTTGGCCGATCAGTCACCAGAGACAAGCCATGTGGATGTACTGAAGTACTTTGCCACATTAGCTTGGACTCGGGATCCAAACATGGTTGCAGATGTGCAGAGATTTTTGATTGAGCACATTCCGGATAAAAAAGGCGTTTACGTTGCATCCTATGTGGGTAGTGTAGTGAGAACTTTTCAAGGCGAAAGTGGTACCACCGAGTTTGCTCAGACGATTGCTGGAATGATTGCAGTAGGGCTTGGAAAGTTAAATGATCCTCAAATTGCGGCGGTTTTCTCAACACCTTGGGATAAACCAGTATTTGAACCAAACAAATTTCTCGAGCAGTCAGGTACGTTGTACATCATTTCACGAAGTGAAGACTCTAGCGATCTGGCGAAGTTCTTTAGCCTTGTAGTAAATGAAATTGCTTCTGCTGCCAGAAGGCGAGCGGAACGTCTTGGTCGGTGCGATCCGGGTCTAGCTCTAATACTTGATGAACTGGCCAACATTGCACCACTACCGAATCTTAAGGGATATATGTCCGAAGGCGGTGGGGTTGGTATCACTACTGTGGCAATAGTTCAGAACCTACGGCAGTTGGTTTCAACCTACGGCGGTCAGGATAAGATGCTCGAAATTGTCTCTAGTGCAAATGTTCTTTGTATCTTTGGCGGTGCTAAAGCACCAGAGGATTTAAATATAGCTGCCAACATGGCTGGAAGCCGTATTGCTCAGTTGGCTAGTTATGACAAGTCTGGAGTTCTTACAGGACGTTCAGAGTCATCACAGGCTGCTTTAGATGCGAATCAGATATCAAACATGCCGGAAGGCTGGATAGTACTCAAGCTCCCAGGAGTACCACTTATAACAGTCAAAACTGTATATTACTGGCGGTATCCTACAGCGTTGCAGCGAGCTTGGAGAAGGGAATGGGGGGATAACTATGACCCCAATACGCGTAGCTATCCCTTCCATGGCACCAGTCGGGCGCTCAGCTTGAATGCGGTTCGAGATTTGTCAATCGAATCAGACGCAGTGCCGCTGACTCCATTTCATGTAGAACCATCAGTTTTTATATCTACTGAAGTTAACACGTCGAATGACGGGGAAGTTGGGAGTGATGGAGGAAAACCAGTCGAAGTTGGGGAAAAGATCGCAATCTCGCAGGTTGGCAATTTGGCTACTGCTGATGCGGCTTACGCAACTACAACTTCTACTGAGACGATACCTCAGCGACGTGAGAAGTTAGACAGAGAACGGGCGAGGCTTTCTCAAATTGCTTCGGTCGATAATTATAAACTCGACAAGTTAGATATAAGGTTGTTTTTTGAAGGCAAGCCAGAATCGATGAAAGGGCCAGAAGACGATGTTGAATGAAGATGACATCATAGAGGCAGCTGGGCCTATTCTTTTTCTTGCGCAGCGGGCACGCCTAGCAGCTTTGCGCAAAGCTGCTGAAACTATTCCGATTTCACAGGAGACAGAAGCCGAACTGGAACGACTTCTGGGTGAGACTGAATCTCTAACCCAAATGCTCCTGATGCCGACCAATACAGACGAGGTTGAGTATCTCGATGACTTATTTGATGACGAACTGATAGATCTCTGTGCTGCTTTGCGTGTCAATTTGGTTGCATGGGTTAACCAACCTCAGATACTGATACGTTTTCGTGATCCAGATGCGGTGCTTTCCCGATGGCTGGAGTCTCGGAGCGAATATGAACTGAAGAGTGACGGAGAAGGTGTAACGCCAGTAATGTCAAAACAGGTAGCTGTCATTGAGTCTGCTATTCGGTCTGCCTTTGACGCGTATATGACAAAGAATATGTTGTGATGCTATAAATTTGGTTCTCTGTTTGTCGTACATACATATATAGGGGAAATGTATTTCACTATATAACAGAAAGTACGGGGAACATGGTAACAAAACAGCATGACTTTGTATCGCTATATTCACGCTTTAAAGCTGGAGATTTTTCCGCTAAGGAAGAATTTGTGCCACTATTAGAGCCGATAGTAACCAGTGCAGTTCGGAAGTTTGTAGGTCGGGGACGTAGTAACTACCCTATAGAAGATTTCATCCAAGAGGGATGGGATGCAGTTTATCTTGCATTAGGTGCTTATGATATTGGTCGATATCCGACACTAGTACGATCTTATTTCTACAATGCAGTAATCACTAGGCTTGTAGCGGTAAATCATCAAACGTATATGTTGACATTTCCTAGAGCGTTAAAGCGCTTCATGCGGGATATAAATCTTGGCAAAGTAGATTGGGGATTATCTGACGAAGCGTTGCATGACTGCTACCCATTAGTCAATATAGATGATATCAATGCTCTGCGGCGACAGGATGGGACGGATGTTTTTGACGTGGCGCTGATTAGTGAGGATATGATTGACGGGCGTACAATGCGCAATACCGCTCAGCCCCAGTTTAGTAGAGTTGACATTTCGCCAACAGAGGAAC
>JAJZIP010000333.1 GCA_021810525.1 Actinomycetes bacterium
CTTTTTTCGTCGTGTTGTTGAGTTAGCTGAGAGCTTTGCAGCAAAAGGTCAGCATATCGAGCATGCGCTACAGACGAATGCCACCTTACTAACCAAGGAGTGGGCGGAGTTCCTTTCTGAGCATGACTTCTTAGTCGGTGTCAGTATCGATGGACCTCGGGCACTGCACGATGTCAACCGAGTAGATAAGCGTAGTAGGCCAAGCTTTGACAGGGTGATGCGTGGACTGGGTTATCTTCGTGACCACAACGTTCGTTACAACATTCTTTGTACCGTGAACCGAGCAAACCAGGACCATCCCCTTGAGGTGTATCGGTTCTTCCGTGACGAATGTGGAGCTGAGTTCATCCAGTTCATCCCGATAGTCGAGAGAGAACTTAGCAAACGCAATGTTGGCAATAACAAGGTTACTGAGAGATCAGTCACACCAATTGGCTGGGGTCGTTTTCTAATTGCAGTCTTTGAGGAATGGCTTAGCAACGACATAGGTAGCGTGTTTGTGCAAATCTTCGACGCAGCATTAGCATCTTGGCTTCACTTGCCAGCTTCGATGTGTGTCTTTGCCGAAACCTGTGGAAATGCGGTGGCACTAGAACACAACGGCGATGTCTACTCTTGTGATCACTTTGTGGAACCGGAGCACCTTCTTGGTAATATCACTGAGACCCATCTGATCGAACTGATTGCCTCTCCCAAGCAACGACGCTTTGGGGAGGCTAAGCGGGATAGTCTTCCCAGGTACTGCCTTGAATGTGACGTCCGTTTCGCATGTAACGGAGAGTGTCCAAAGAATCGCTTTGTAACCACTCCCGATGGTTCAGAGGGTCTTAATTACCTTTGTGAAGGTTACAAGTCCTTTTTCCATCACATCAACGGCTCCATGCGAATTATGGCTGATCTGCTTCGGGCTAACAGGCCTGCATCGGACATTTCATCTATATTCGCTAAGGCACCACGCAATGGACCCTGTCCATGCGGCAGTGGTATCAAAGCCAAGAGGTGTCATGGTTCGTAAGGCCGGATCAGGCAAAGGAAGCAGAGACTGAATTGGGCCAGAACGTCGGCGGGATGTGCTGAAGGCAAAGACTGTGATCAGGTGTGCCGATGAGACTGCAATAACGGTATTGTTCATACCCTAGCCAAAAACGATTCCATCCCTAATCTAGATCTACTATTGCATGATCTCCCAAAATGTTGATCCTATGTGCACATGGTGCTCCGAACAAATACCCAGGTGGGGTTCCAGGTACGTCGGAAATGGGGGACTGTATTTGACCTCTTGAAGTAAGTTTTTGCTATGCTTATCCTTATCGGGCATTTTTGCGAACAAGTGCATGTACTATCCTCAGCTTGCTGATGCCAAAGTACATTTGTAAGCGAGGTTTGGCAAATTTAAGAGCTCATTGATCATTATGCACTTCAAAAACGCATACCTTAGCCGTCTCAATTCTCATCATCATTTATAAGAGCTACTACAGCACCAACAGCTACCACGTCGCCTTTTGCAACAAAAATGGCATTGACAATTCCTGATGCACCTGCTTCAATGTCAAAGTCAACCTTGTCAGCCTCGGCTGAAATTATCACTGAATTAGGTTCGACTCTTTCTCCAACCGTTACGAGGACTTGAGCGACTTCCACCTCAATGGTCGACATTCCTATCTTTGGTATTCGTACTTCTATCATGCTGTTTCCTTCATCTCCAGTACTGCCAAGACCGCTGCGATAATATCCTCCTCGACGGGTATAACCATTTCTTCAAGTATCGGAGCAAACGAAACAGTGGAGTCTGCTCGAGTCACACGCCTCGGGCGCGCTCGTAGCGGTAACTCTTGTGCTACGGTAGCAACAACCTCGCCAGCCATACCGCATGTCCGATTGGTATCATCCACAACTACAAGTCGACCGGTCTTTGCTACAGACGACATAAGTAAATCCCAGTCGAACGGAAAGACACTTCGCGGGTCGAACACTTCGACGGAAATGCTCGGTGCTAACTGCTCTGCGACCGCCAGAGCCATGGGTACAAGGTGACCAATGGCGACCAGCGTCACATCAGTTCCTACTCGGTGAATTCGACCCGAACCCAGTGGCACGTTTGGAATCACATCTGGCACTTCTTCACGAATTCCTAATAACGCAGCCGGAGCAAAAATTGCGACTGGATCATCATCACGAATTGCCGTACGAAATAGAGCGTAAGCGTCACTAGGAGTTGCCGGAATAACGGTTTTCACACCAGCCTGGGCGAGAAGAGCATAAGGATGATCTGAATGTTGGCCAGCCAAACCTGATCGTGCGCCTGAACCAGGTATTAGGTAGGTGACCGGAACCCGTGCTTGACCTCCTGTCATGAGGCTTAGCTTCTGTGCTTGGTTCACTATCTGATCAAATGCGATATAAAGAAGCGCTGGGATCTGGAACTCGACGACGGGCCGCCGACCCATTAGAGCAGCACCAGTCGCAAAACCTGTCACTGCCTGCTCAGAAAGAGGTGTATCGATAACGCGGTCCTCACCGAATTCGCCAACAAGATTAATCGTGACCCGCCGCAACGACTCACGCACGTCTTCGCCCAATACCACCACGCTAGGATCTTCGAACATTTCCTCCCGCAATGCGCGAGCCAATGCTTCGATGTAA
>JAJZIP010000060.1 GCA_021810525.1 Actinomycetes bacterium
TGAGAAGAGTTGAGAACGCCCTCAGTGGTGTTCCGGGGGTCAAAAGCGCATCTGTCAATCTTGCCACAGAGACGGCAGAGGTAGAGCTAGAAGACGACGTCGATCTTACGAGCCTCGTCAGCGCGGTGACATCAGCCGGTTACGGCGCCCACCTGCCATCTACTGACAAAACAACCAATGAACCTCTAGTTCTCGAAGTCGGCGGCATGACATGCGCATCGTGTGTGAGAAGAGTTGAGAACGCCCTCAGTGGTGTTCCGGGGGTCAAAAGCGCATCTGTCAATCTTGCCACAGAGACGGCAGAGGTAGAGCTAGAAGACGACGTCGATCTTACGAGCCTCGTCAGCGCGGTTTCAAACGTGGGATATGAAGCCAAGGTAGCGGGAGCATCGCAGACTCTGGAAGAAGCTTCGATGGCCAGGCAGTCGAAGAGGCGGGCTGAACTCGTCTCTAGGAGAAGAAAGCTCTGGGTTGGAGCGACACTATCAGCTGCGGTCATAGTGGTCTTGTACGGGTTCAGTGGTCGAAGCTGGGCAAATCCGATTCAGTGGATCTTGGCCACCCCGATCTACTTCTGGGTGGGATGGATATTCCACCGAACGACACTCAAGACCGCTAGGCATTTATCTGTAAACATGGATACCCTTGTATCTCTCGGATCGTCTGTCGCATACTTCTACTCTGTTGCAGCGATCTTGTTTCTGAGTGGCCAATCGGTCTATTTCGACGTGTCAAGCCTGATCATTACCTTGATCTCGCTTGGGAAGTACTTCGAGCTTTCAGCGCGCAGCCGCGCCGGCGAGTCGCTGGAGGCTCTTATGACTCTTCGTCCGAGCAGAGTCCACCTGCTCGCTCGTGCCGACTCTGTCGTAGCCGGGAGCACTGAAAATGCAGCAGATGTCCCGGTCGACACACTCAGGATAGGCGATTTCGTGATCGTCCGCCCTGGAGAAGCCATTCCAACCGATGGCGAAGTAGTAGAGGGTGCTCCGTCTGTCGACGAATCGCTCGTGACCGGTGAGAGCGTTCCCGTGGTCAAGTCTGCCGGCGAAGCTCTCATTGGAGGATCGGTAAACGGCATGACCCCGGTGATTATGAAGGTTACCAAGACTGGTGATGAGACAGTTCTCGCTCAGATCGTCACAGCAGTCCAAAAGGCCCAGCTCGAAAAGTCGACTGTTCAGAGGCTGGCGGATTCAGTATCAGCCGTGTTTGTGCCCGCCATAATTGCAGTCTCTATAGCCACCCTTGCCGGCTGGATGCTCACTGGCCATAGCTTCATAGATTCCCTCATACCTGCTGTCGCGGTACTCGTGATCGCTTGTCCTTGCGCACTAGGACTCGCAACCCCTATTGCGACACTAGTCGGAACCTCTAAAGGAGCGAAAAGTGGGATCCTCCTCTCTGGAGGAGACTCCCTGGAGGTAGCCAAATTCATCAAGGCAATTGTGATGGACAAGACTGGAACCGTCACCTTTGGAAAGCCAAAGGTCGTGGGTCAAAAAGTGCTTAACGGCTTCTCAGAAACACAGGTCCTCTCTATTGCAGCGGCCCTAGAAGCAGGCTCGGAGCATCCGCTTGCCAGGGCAGTAACTAACGCGGCGCTGTCTCAGCTGGAAGAAACCGGGACGGTGGGGCTGGACGAACATAGGGTGGAACCCGGAATGGGAGTCTACGGAAGCTCAACCGACAATGGCGTAAAGCATGAGTATCTGATAGGGTCGCCCGGCTATCTGGAGTCCAAGGGAGTAGCGTATGGCTCTGACGATCTTGCTAAAGGTTTTGGTGACTCGAGCAGCCTTGTTGCGCTTTCAATCGACGGCATCCTCGCCCTTGTATTTGCTATTTCAGATCCGGTGCGTCCCAATGCACAAGAAGCTGTCCGCAAGCTTCAGTCTATGGGACTTCGGGTGATACTTGCCAGTGGTGATCGAGAGCCGGTTGTCACAAAGGTTGCCTTAGAACTCGGCATGGACGAGGTCTACTATGAGATGAAACCGAATGAGAAAGCGGAACTGGTAAAGAGCTTGAAAGAGCGCTACGGCGTCGTGGCTATGGTTGGAGACGGAATAAACGATGCTCCAGCTCTGGCGACTGCTGACGTAGGGATTGCCATTGGTTCGGGTACCGCAATTGCAATGTCGGTAGCAGATATGACGCTGGTTCACGGGGACATCTCGGCAATCGCCGATGCCATTTCCCTTTCTCGGGCGACCCGGAAGATTATCTGGCAAAATCTGGGATGGGCCTTTGGCTACAACCTTGTGCTGGTTCCCCTTGCGGTATTTGGCGAGGTGCCTCCAATATTTGCAGCACTAGCCATGGCTACGTCTTCTGTGTCGGTGGTCCTAAACTCCCTACGCCTTAGAAACTTCGCAATGACAACTACCCGTTCCACTGAGAATACATCCATAGAACCCGGTATCCCAAGGGCCGCATGATGGCGTTCGCAAGCTGGACATCCGACCGAGATCGGTTTTTTGACGGTTACATTGTTGGCCATTATCGACCATTGACAGATAGATACATTAAGACTGTTGTAGTGAAATGTCGCCCCCTCGAAGGTGCCCAATGCGAAAAGAATGCCCGGTGTCTCCTCACGCACACTGCGCCGCCACACAGCCCAAAGAAGCCTTGCGGAACTGCGGTCGCCTGGGGGCAGACGAATATTCTCGGTTACAGAAACAGAAGTGGTCGAGCACCGACGACGACTTGTGACGGGAGATGAGGTGGTAATAGCTCATGGACGCGTATCATCTCGGCGTCAGGCCAAAGAAGGCGACCGGGATCTGCAGATGGTCCCTACTGCCCAGCCGAATTCATCAGCAGGGCGATCGGGCGGTCCCACGCGGCGGGCACCGTTGCCGCCGCGTTCTGTCTCTCGCACACATAGAGACAGAAATTGCCCCACTTGCCGATTTTGGACAGCAATGGCCAATGATCGCGAGTTCGGGAATAACTGAGTCAACTGAACAAAGGTCTTCTTCGTGCTTGAGAAGCGTCGAAGACGGCTACGAAAGGTGAATGAAAAAGATGAAGAATTTGGAATTTGTCGCCAAGGATATCTCATGCAACCACTGCAAGATGACTATCGAAAACGGCTTTGGCGATGTCGCTGGCGTCTCGTCAGTTGCGGTAGACATCGACTCAAAGAAGGTGTCTGTGGTTATTGACGAGGCCAAGACCAAGGTCGATGAAATCAACAGCCAGCTCGAGAAGCTTGGCTATCCTGCCGAGTTGGTCAGTGCTCAGTAGACCGTAGCATCACCGGCTCCAACAACCACAGCTCAGAGTAACGTCACAAAGCTCAAGGGCTTCTGCGCTTCAAATTAGTGCCTCGACGCGGCGTACTAATTCGAGCCACACAGGCCTGATACTAGAGGTATCGCGCGCGACCAACTCTCAGCTTTTGGCTCTTATAGCCGCAAGTCAGATCCTGTAAAGCACCGGCCTCATCACCGTTATCCCGCCCTCGGATATTTCGAATATTATGATTCGCCATACCTACGGTCAGACCCCAACAAACAGTTTCAAAGCCATGATAAAGCGGCGGAACCTGCAACACGTTTTTAGCTTTCGTCGCTCGAGGAGTCTCGTTCTGTCGCGCTGCCTGGGGATTGTACTGGGTCAATTGGATTTGTAAGTTTTAACGTTTACAAACACCTTTGAAAGACATAAGATTCCGAGCGATTCATGACCATGAAATGGTCGGTCGAGTTCGTTCTGACTCGATTGTGAACCAGTGATTTTAGGTCACCGGAGGTGAACTATGCGGCGGGTGTCACTAGCTACTGCCTTGGGTCTTGGTCTTACCACGGTTCTCGCATTTGCCGTTCCGGCATCTGGAGGGCTGGCAGCAACTGCTCTCGGAGGTCCCATTCGGCCCGTAAGGACTCCGCAGGGGAATGCTCTACGCAACGTGAGAAATCAAGTCACCACTGAGAACTGGTCCGGCTACGCAATCGCAAAGTACGAGACCGGCTCGAATTATACGTCTGCCAGCGCGACTTGGGTTGTGCCAACCGCTTCAGCTCCGCCTGGCTATTCAACTGGCTACTCATCCTCATGGGTTGGAATCGGCGGCTTCTGTCTGACCAGCACATGCAGCAAGGTTGACAAGACGTTGATACAGCTCGGTACTGAACAGGATGCCTCTTCCAGCGGGGCAACGTATTACGCCTGGTGGGAGACACTTCCACAAGGTTCGCAACGCATAAGCACCGTGACAATCAAGCAGGGAGACACCGTAGTGGCCTCGCTTGTCGACGGACCGTCTATAACGCATGCCAAGGGAGGTCCGGGCGGCGGCGGCGGAAAGGGCGGACCAGGTGGGGGAGGAAAGGGTCAGACCTGGACGTTAAGCCTCGCTGACAAGACGACGGGAGCGTCGTGGTCTACCACCTTGCGCTACAACTCATCCCTGGCCTCCGCAGAGTGGATCGAGGAAGCTCCTTACTCTGGCGGGATACTTCCTCTGGCAAACTTTGGAACGGCCACTTTCGATCCCGGTTCCGCAAACGGATTGAGCCCCAACCTCATCAGCTCTGACGGCATAGTAATGGCTAATCCGAATGGGCAGACTTCGAACATTTCCGTACCCGACTCCGACTCAGACGGATTCAATGCCTGCTGGGGCAATGGTCCGGCACTGACCTCCTGCTCCACGCTCCCCTCTAGCTAGTTCGAGTTGCCAAAATCGATGCCTGGGTGAAACTGGTCGCGGTAGGAACTGCCCTTACGGGCAGCCCCCCGCACAGATCCCAGCGTGCAGAATTCCCGCACTGGGCTCCTGCCTTAGGTGCTAACGGCAAAGCGTACCTCGGGATAGGGATGCAGAATTCGGGCAGGCGGAAGCCAGTGCATGGCTAGGCGGTTCATGCGCTCCCAGTTGAGGCGGTGGCGTTGGCTGCGGCGTCGTAGCGCTTTGAACCAATGCCGGGTCACCTGTATCCGAAAGGCGTTGATCGCCCGCATGTTGCCTGGCACCGCGTAGTAGGCGAAATGTCCGCGCACCACACTTGCCAGCCATTGGCCCTGCTCGGGGACGGGTAGATGCCGGCGTCGCTTCAGTTGGTCGTTGACCTCATGCAGTTTGGCCCGCATCCGCTTTGAGATCGTGATACGCCGCAGCCAGAAATGTCCGCTCCTGCCCTTCCCGCAGATATGCGTGAAGCCCAAGAAATCAAACGTCTCGGGCTTAGCGAGTCCACGCTCCTTTCGGTTCTGAGCGGCGAAGCGCCCGAACTGGATCAGGCGTGTCTTGCCAGCATGCAGCTCCAGGGAGAACTTCGCGAACCGCTCGCGGAGGTCCTTTAAGAACTGCTTGGCGTCGCCAAGATGCTCGAACCCGACTACGAAGTCATCCGCCCAGCGCACGATGATCACATCACCGCGCGCGTGGCGCCTCCTCCATTGCCATACCCACCGATCCAAGACGTAGTGGAGATACACGTTGGCGAGCAGCGGCGACGCTGACCCTCCCTCTGGTGTTCCTTCTGGCGTCTGTGACCAGTTCCCGTTTTCAATGACTCCTGCCTTCAACCACTTTTTGATCAAGCGCAGAATGCGCTTGTCTGCAATGCGATGCTCGAGAAACTTCATCAGCCAGCCCTGATCCAAGCTGGTGAAAAAGCTGCGGATATCCGCATCGAGTATCCAGTTCACCTTCTTCTTGTAGATCCCGGCTGCCAGCGCATCAAGCGCATCATGGGGCTTGCGCCCCGGCCGAAACCCATAGGAGAAGCCGTGAAAGTCCTCCTCGTATACAGCGTTCAACACCTCCACCACCGCCCGCTGGATAATCTTGTCCTCCAGCGCTGCGATACCGAGCGGGCGTTGCCGCCCGTCGGCCTTGGGGATGTAGACCCGCCGAGACGGTCTCGCCCGGTAGCTCCCTATATGCAGCCTTTGGTGTAGGTCTTGGAGGTTGGCCTCCAGATCTTGTCCGTAGACCGCCCATGTCACCCCGTCAACCCCTGCAGCCGCCTTAGGGTTGATTGCCCGGTATGCGGCTCGCAGGCGAGCTAGATCGACATGGTGCAAAAGAGCGGTGAACCGCGCATCCTTGTCCTTTCGTGCCGCTTGTCGCACACGGTCCAACCCGTTTGTCACGCCTCTGCCGGCACTGCGTCCGGGACGTGTTGTGTTGTCCGTGTTCCCCTTGGCTGGGCGCCTTTCCTCTGCCGACTCCGCCGCCGCTTGTGTGGCCTTGTTCGCCAGCTTCGCAGGTATTACGCGCCCATCCGACTTCCCATGCTCGTACATCTCAGGCGTGCCGCCTAAGCGTTCCCTGAGCGGCCTGCCAGGTGATCAGCCCAACAGGCGAGCATGGGATCTCCCGGTTCTCGCGCATGGAGTTTCCGTACATGCCATGGTTCTCCGACCGCGCGGGGTCCTCGACAGCTTGCGATCACGCTGCCGGAGGTATTGCCTTCCGCACTACTAACAACGTGGGCACCCCGGACGTAGATGCATTTCGCGGCTCCATAGCCTGGCCTATACGTACCCCTGCTAACGCTTCGCTGCGCCCTCGCGGCACGCCAACGCATAGCTCGGGGCCACCGTGGCTCGCTACACCTTCGATGTAGGACTCTCTCATTCCTTGCTCCATGCCGGTTTATCCCGGCGCTTTCTAGCAGTTGCATCCAGGGGTTTCCCTGCTGGCTTGGACTCGTCCTAACGTACGGCCTATGTCAGAAGTAGATTTCGAGATAGCGCTCCACAAACGGTATAGGGGACTCCGATCTGCAAATGACAAGCAGGCCTGAGATATTGGCCATCCTCCAAGGTGGAGGGTGGCCTGCTTTTCAAGAGCGCTGTGGCCTATTTTTGATGAAGCGTCGACAATTTTAGTGGAGCGTCGACACCAAGAGTGTCCGGCACCGGAGAGTCATCCAGACATTCGCGCCGAGGACTACACCCGCCAGATGCCGATACGGCAGTAACCAACTATTTGATTTCCTACCCCTAAACTCTCGCGGTGCCATCGTACAAACGCGATGGACGTACCGGAGAAACCGCTCCGACAAATGGCTGCGGAGTCAAACACATCGTGGGGAGCTTTCACCTGATCGACGGCGGATACGCCGACCTGGAAACGCCAGCAACTATGTTACCGGTGAACCAAGAGGCAGTCCGCTTACAGCTCTAAGTCCATGACAAATCTCGATAGCAAAGCCTGGGGATATACCCTTAGCAGACCAGCAGATAATCTGGCTAAAAAACCGTAGTTTTGATTCGGCAATCCTTAAAAAGCGTGTCACGAAATACGGACTGGAGTGGAGCAAAGAGACTCCAGCCTGTATCTGGCCGCAATTTACGATGTCTAATGTTTCGCGTACGAACAACCAATTCCATGCAAATCATGATGCAGGTGAAATCGTCAACAGATGCTGACTGGAGCAATTTTCGATAGTAGAGGTCCTGAGACCTGAGCCTTCCACTGATCACTCGGCGTATGGCTCAAGCGAAGGCCAATGTCGGCCATCTCAGTGGATTAACACCTTCAATGTGTCGTGCTCTGCGGCATGACCGAAGATCTCATAGGCATCGAGAATCTGATCAAAGGAGAAGGTGTGAGTCACGAACTTCTCTACCGGCAACTTATGTTCCGCAACAAGCTTCAACAGCATTTCAAGGGTGTTGGTGCTCACAAGACCCATGGAGATGTTGACGTTGGAAATCCAAAGTTCGTTGAGTGCCAGTTCGACTGGCTTTCCGTGCACGCCAATGTTGGCGACATTGCCACCGGGACGGACTATCTGAGTCGCCATAGTGAAAGTGGCCGGTATGCCAACCGCTTCGATTGCCACATCGACGCCATGGCCGTCGGTCAAGGCTATGATCTTCTTCTTCCAATCCGGGTCACCGCTGTTCACGGTATCGGTCGCCCCAAAGTCCTTGGCCCGCGCAAGACGGGCGTTGTCAAGATCTACCGCAATCACCTTGGAGGGACCGTACAGGCGAGAAGTCATGACCGCAGAGAGCCCAACCGGCCCTGATCCGATGACCGCAACGACATCACCCGGCTCTATATGTCCGTACTGCACACCGATTTCAAAACCGGTCGGAAGAATATCCGACAAAAGAATCGCCTCCGATTCGGTCATCCCGGCTGGGACTTTGTATACGGAGTTTTCTGCGAAAGGAACGCGTACGTATTCCGCCTGAGTGCCATCGATCATGTAACCGAATATCCAGCCGATCCCTGGAGTTCCCTCTGGGTCGAGACAGTGGCTGTAGAGCCCCTTTTTACAGTTGGAGCACCGCCCACATGAACTCACGCACGAAAGGATCACCTCGTCACCAACAGCCAGATTCGTGACGCCAGACCCAATCTCGGTGATTATGCCGACTCCCTCATGACCAAGAACGCGTCCGACCTCCACTTCAGGAACATCGCCTTTGAGGATATGCAAATCCGTTCCACAGATCGTCGTTGCCTTCATTTTCACAATCACATCGGTTGAATGCTGAATCTTTGGGTTAGGGACGTCCTGCCAACTCTTCTGATTGGGGCCTAGGTAGACGAGAGCCTTCATGCTGCACCTCCTGGTAGATAGCAGAAATATCCGCTAGCCACAACGTAGATCCGCCGCCCAGGCAAAGCAATAGCAGGAACACAATCCAAGGTAGGTGAAACCTCGCTTGCAGCGTATTCTGCAGTACTGAGCTGCAATCGGCATCGCTTTCAGACGCAATTCACAACGGCACGTCGAGTGATCCCCACCCGCCTCCTAAAGCGAAAGATCTGAAAACTCCATCGAGCTTGCCCATCAGGTGCTTTCCACTTGCAGCAAATTTAGGCGTCAATTAGCTATCTCGAGTGCCCAGAAAATGACCCCAGAGGTGACTGTGCTGACTTCAGCACCTGCATAACCGATCGACACTCTTTTCATCGACTGGTTGGATCAGCAAGTTTTTGAACCGCTTGTTTTGTGTGTCGCTTCCCTGAATTCTTGCGTGCCTTTGGGTACCTAACCGATAATTGGACCCTGAATTAATTGACAAATCAAGATAAATGGAGTCCATTTGTCTTCGGACCATGGACAAAGGCTTCAAAGCCACGACATGAAGCGAAGAAATCGTCCCGGCACATCGGAACTGCCAATTTGGGTTACATATCATTTTCTTGAATGAGCAAGCGAAAGAGGCCCTATTCGAAATGCAGAATAAAGCTCAGATGACACCTGAGCTTCCCAGTAAAACCGACTTGACAAGCTTAGAACCTTGGTGAGAGTCGCCAGAGGGCAGATCTAGTCCTTGGTGCCTTGGGAAATTTCAACTATTGATTATTCACCCTTACGCCAATGACTTCTTTCCAGATAGGCATCATAAGCGGGTGCCCGCAGTCGCAACGGGGTGTGGTTTGCACATTTCATCAGTAGTCTTCTGATCGAATCGGTCGAAACTAACGGAAGGGGCCCCACCGAACGGCTTTTTGGCCTCCGTCCCCTAACCTAGTTTCGATACTCGGAGTAAACTCAATCATCTATTCAACGAACTACCAGCCGATGGACCTGGTGCCAGTGAGGCAAGAGCGGACAGGTTGACAAGTATGCGGCAAATTAGTAATGAAAGCCGCGAGGAGAGTGGTCACCATGGTTATCAGAGCTGAGTACATCTGGATCGACGGCACTGAGCCGACGGCAAATGTGCGCTCGAAGACGAAAATCCTGTCTAACGCTGTCGAAAGACTCGACCAGTTACCGATTTGGGGATACGACGGGTCGAGCACTAACCAAGCAACGGGAAAGGACTCCGATCTCGTATTGCAACCCGTATACTACTGTCCCGATCCCATACGAGGTGGCGCAGACGTGCTTGTCTTATGCGAGGTGCTAAAGACCGACATGTCCCCGCATCCCACTAACAGTCGTGCGGTACTCAGGGAGACCGTAAAGCACTGGGCAGATCAGGAACCTATCTTCGGAATCGAACAGGAATACACTCTTTTCCGCGGCATGCGACCATTGGGATTCCCCGAGAATGGTGGATTTCCACGACCGCAAGGACCCTACTACTGTGGCGTCGGTGCCGACGAGATTTTCGGACGACCGCTCGTAGAGGCCCATCTCGACATTTGCCTCAGGGCTGGGATTGCCATCTCTGGCATCAATGCAGAAGTAATGCCTGGTCAGTGGGAGTTCCAGGTTGGCCCCCTTGGACCGCTCGAAGTTTCCGACCAGCTGTGGACGGCGCGCTGGCTCCTCCATCGACTCGGAGAAGACCACGGTATCTCAGCGACACTCGACCCTAAGCCTGTTCGTGGAGACTGGAACGGTGCTGGCGCTCACACTAACTTCTCGACGAAGGCAATGCGGACGTCATACGATGCGGTCATAGTGGCCGCGGAAGCACTCGGTCGAAATGCGTTGGAGCATGTTCGCCATTACGGGTTTGGGATTGAAAGCCGCCTGACCGGTTCGCACGAGACTGCCCCTTACGATCAGTTTCATTACGGCGTCTCCGACCGCGGAGCCTCAGTTCGCATTCCATGGCAGGTTGCGCGTGAAGGCAAAGGTTACCTTGAGGATCGGCGACCGAATGCTAATTGCGACCCCTATGTTGTCACTCGCCTTATCACCGAAACTTGTTGCTCCGCTCTCGCCTGATCAAGCATTTCGTGACAGGCAACATCTAAAATACGACTTGGAGTCCAACATCTGCTTGGGCATCGATGCAAGAGTCGAACCGTGGCGTCGGTATCGCACGGCCCGGGTTTCTGCTCGGATTGGTGCACCAATCTCCACATATCGGAAAGTCGATCTGAAAGAGAACCACCGTCAGCTAGTTCACTGGCACTGGCCTGGGGCAGGCAATAAGTGGTGATGGACCCGCCATTGATAACCACTGCGGTTCAATGCGTCAGCCGTGTCGACGCATCAAACCATGCAATAATGCCACATTCGCCAATAGTCGATGGAGTTCTGTTTCATATCCTGTGCAGATGTCAGAATCTAATGCAATTTGGAACGTGGCGGGCAACCAGCGTCTC
Source organism: Actinomycetes bacterium (assembly GCA_021810525.1). Classification (GTDB taxonomy): domain Bacteria; phylum Actinomycetota; class Acidimicrobiia; order Acidimicrobiales; family Acidimicrobiaceae; genus SCQM01. Next base: position 10,997 of record JAJZIP010000060.1, read on the forward strand.
GATCCCTCACCGGTGATGTAAGGCGAACTTCGGATTAGTGCAGTAGTTACTTAGTAAGCGAATCCCGAATCACAATATTGGCCTGGGAAACACTGCTAAAGCGTTCATTTCTCAGCCTTGCCAAGATCCCACCCTCCATGAGCAGTATAGTTCGGCTTTGGTCTTATCGCGGCCCAAAAGCGCGGGCTCAAAGAATCGCAACTCCGTCGTGAGCCGCCATTTCCTGGTAAGTGGCGTTTATTTCCGGTTCATGACGATGAGAGGGAGTACACCCGAGCGAAGATTGTCCAGGTTGATAGCTTGGGAGTTCCATTTAAGAATTCGAAGGTCCGAATGTGAACGTCTATCCAGTACATGAGCTCTTGAGATGGAAGTGCTTCTGCATAGATAAGGTCGCTTACCCTCAATGCTGCCACAAATAGCTCGGCTTGTGAGACTGACTCTGTACGACTGTTGTTTCAGATGGGCACCTTGCCTCCGGAGAAGTCGACGAAAAGCCGCTCTCGTGCCTTGTGCTTTTGGCGCATCACTACATCGACTTTGGATGCAAGTTCTTGTAGTGCTCGCAGAACTGTGAATAGCCAAGGCCATCAGGGATGGCTTCTTTGTACTCGTACCACAGGAGCAACCGTGTAACGTGCGGACAATGCAGCTCAAGACGTATCTTTGCCCAGTCTGGCATGGGACGAATTTGTGGCGGAGCCGGATCAGGAGAATCAACAAGCACTGGCTCGAGTGCGTCGTCATCTAGGTCATCTCATGTGGAACAGCCACGTAAGGCCGGTATTTCTTGCCCGTCTGACATAATCTCCGGCGGGTGGTTGCCGGGGTGTGGAGGGATGCGCCTACCTGGCGCAGCGGAAGTCCCTCCCCGATACTCAATCTGAGAACATCACGAATCTTGCGCATAACTATATGGGGACAAGAAACCGGCTCCTCCTTGAACGGGCAGTTCAGTGCCATTCGCTGTGCTGCCTTGTTAGGCACCCGTCCACATCGCATCGAGTTGCAGGGTCGACTTCGAACAAGAAGTCGTTGCATCAGTAGTAGAGGACTGGGAGTTGTAGTCTGGCGGCAAGAACGGTTCACCCGTATAAAAGGGGGTGAGTTCCTATGGGGCATTGGTATGGGTGCTCCTAGTGTTGCGCGAGGGCAAACGTTGCACCGGCCATATTGTTAGGACTACTCCAAACAGAAGAATTGTGAAACCATTTTTACAAGCCACCCGCTCGTATGCCTGGGCGGCTCAGAGTGTTTCGACTCGGCGTAGCTGATTCGAGAAAGCCTGTATAAAATAGTCACCTTTGACTCGGGGGTGCGAATTGTTGCTACAGTTGCGCCAATGCCGCCTGGAGCTGGTCGACCATTCTTGGCCAACCCCATGATGCGCCTTGGAACGACTGCTCTCCTTCGAAGCCCCACTGCTCAAGGTGTGCGCGGGTCGTTCCATCGTCGGCCTGCTCCATGGTCCAGGTGACCACCGTCATCTCGCCGCCACTTATCCAGGAGTACTTCAGCTTATTAGGCTCTTCGATTTCGAGCACTTCGCAGTTGACTATACCGTCCCACCACTGGCTTGGCTCCGCTCGGAACTGGAACTTATGCCCTACAACAGCTTTGAAGTCGTTGGGATACATCCATTTTGACAAGGTAATCGGATCAGTCATCGCTGTCCATACTCGATCGATTGGACTTGTGAACTGGAAATCCAGCGAAATTCCTTTTGGCATTTAGTTTTCCTCCTCAACTAGTCGATTCAGTGCAGCCGCTTTTTGCTTCCAAAAGTTCTCATAGTGTGAAAGCCAGTCTTGAACCTGCTTCAGCGGAACCGGGTTGAGCCGATACCTTCTTTCCCTTCCAACTTTTCTGTCCATGACCAACTCCGCCTCTTTGAGGACCGCTAGATGTTTGGAGACAGCTGTCCGTCCCGTTGAGAAATGGCCTGTCAAGTAGTGGAGAGGAGACTCTTCTTCCTCGGCCAGCAGATGGATGAGCTCCCGTCTTGTCGGGTCAGCTATCGCCTCATATACATCGCGTTGTCTCAATCGGTTCAACACTTTCTCCCGCAGTATCAGCAATAAGAGACACCAAATGGTGTCCAATTACTATATGCCACCTTTTGGTGTCGCGTCAAAACATTCGCAGGAGCTATCTGCATCTCCACGATGCCCGTCGTTCAGGAAACAGTGTGGCTGCGGCAACTGGGGTGAGTACGAGGGAACTAATGGCTCGCAAAAAAATCCACTCGCCCAAAGCGACGGAAGCCCCATGCTATCCGCAACATCGCTACCATCAGTTTGGAGAGCCCTAAACTGCTCATCGCCCGAGTCCCTTCCATACACCTCACATGCTCAAGCGTTCCTCAGGCCCAGAAGCGAGTAGGGGAACCTGGTTGCATTGAGGTAGCCGACAAGTTTTCTTGCCACGGGTTCAATCTTGGGAATGTAGCGGTTGTGGGTAGCTTCTGAGCGTCCCTTTTCCCGGACGTGCTCTTGGGAATTGAGTTCTGGAGAATATGGGGGGAAATAGATCTATGAAATGTTGTACTCTCAGATGGCCTACTGGACAACACTCCCTCAGTGACACCCCGCCCCATCCCATCCCATCCCATTAGAGCACAATCTTGTTCTTGGGATATAGCTTTGAGATCTCAGCGAGAATCTCTGCTGTTTGTGTCATGGTCTCTCTCAAATGAACGCGTGTTCCTTTCAGGTCTTCAGGTTCAAAAAGCCGTAGACGTTCCGGTTCTTTCTGGTTCCGTTGGTCTCAATCACAGCCGGAGACGTACCCTGGGGTATCTGCACGTTCTGAATTGTTGTCGCGTGAGGGAGAACCATCTCATCTTCAGCCAGTACCACGACATCAGGATCGCAAAAGGCCACTTTTAGCTCTCCATAGTGGTTTTTCTCCCATTCAGCCACCACTTTGGGGTTAGCTTTCTCATACGTTATGCCAGGCAGGTAAAGCTGGAGGAGGCTTTTCGAAAAGCAGGTAGTAGCTTGTCCGGGAAGAGTAGACGACCCCGTATCTCTCTTCGATTACCGATCTCAGGATCCGTGTAGACCAAAACGGCCAACCCCAGTCGTTGGGGGTGGAGCTAGCCAGCATCGAAAGCACCTCCTCACGCTGGGACTTGGTGAGAAGCACCTTTGAGTTGTTGCGCCTTTTGTCTATGAATGCGCCCGCGCCGAATGAATGAAAGTTCTGCCTGACATGCTGTAAGTGTTTTTCATTCAGGCCGGTCCTACCCAGTGAAGCCCTGTCTTCAAGCTCGACAACCGCCAACGCGCACTTGTATTCATCAATCCTTTTGAACTCTCACATGAATGCTTGAATTGCAGTGCGTTCATCTTCTGTGAATATGTCATCTGCAGATTTATCCCGAACTTTTAGTTATCCCGAATTAATTACAGATGTCCTAGTCGGGTTGGTAAGACCGGGCAACTCTTCGGGATAACTGAAAGTGATCTATCTCAGACCGGACAACTGCATCAGCAGTATTTCATTGTCTTGCCAGAGTGGAGCCTCTCGAAAGGCATCGTCGTTTAAATATGCTTTTTCAAGGGCCTGTCTGATCATTCTCAAATCAGCTGCTGCATAGACATCGGTGGTATTGACACTTGCATGTCCGAGAAAATCTTTGATGTATGAAAGTGGCATTCCTGCTTGATACAAGTGCATCGCCCGAGTGTGACGGAAAAGGTGCGAATGTACTCGTTCGGGGACCTCTGGACAAAGTTGTCGTGCCGATCTCGCATAACGATTTAGAAAGCATGAAACATTGTCCGGTGACATCTTGCCGGTTTGGCCCTTTATCACCGTGTAGAAAAGCAGGTCTTCACGGTTCTGCGGCTTCTGGCTATGGAAGTGTTCCATATACAATTCGAGATGCTGGACAGTTTTTGAAAGAAGTGGAACTGCCCGTGTTTTTTGTCCCTTTCCGGTTAGATATATACATGGGACACTGTCGCTTAGGTGCAGATCCATTAGGCGAAGGTCCAGTATCTCTTGGATTCTGGCACCGGTGTCGTAAAGCAGCACCATAAAGAACCGATCACGGATTCCAAGCCGGGACTTTTTGTCCGGCTGTCGCAGCAGTGCTTCCAGGGCATTTTCCGACAGATATCGCATAGGATAACCAGGTGTTCTTTTTAGCGGAACTTTAGAGAGTTCTAGATATGAAGCCATCAGGGAGATATCTCGTTGTGCCGCATACTTGAACAGTGATTTGAGTGCCGCCAGCCTCTGGTTCTGAGTCGAGACGCCGCAATCTCGTTTTTCACCAAGCCAACTGAGAAATTCTCCGATCATAACCTGGTCGAGATCGTCAAAGGTGATCTCTGAAATAGCCAGTTCCTTTTCTACTTTTATAAACGTGCAAAGCAGTTGGATGCAGTCGCGGTACGATTTCACCGTGTTAGCGCTGAAGCAGCGATTCTTGGGTAGATAAACCAAGAGAAAGTCACGCACATAGCAAAAGAAGCGGTCATCTCGCTTCATTGGTTCACCTCTGGTATCAGATGGGCAAACCGTTCTTCGCTAGCTGATATGAGAGTGGGGAAAAACTCCGGGACAAGGTGAAGATAGTAATCAGTCTCGGCCAAATGCTCATGGCCAAGATACATCGAAAGGTAGGGCAAATATGCGTTTAGGTCCTTGTTTTCTTTCACCCACTGGTTCAGCCGATTGACAGAAAAAGCATGTCGAAAAAAATCCAAACGTTTGGATTTCTCTTGTTATCCCAACCTCAATAAAATCCCAACCTTGGCCCCCAAACGCTGTGATAGCTGCCAGGTTCGAGAGAAAAGGTTGGGATTTT
>JAJZIP010000061.1 GCA_021810525.1 Actinomycetes bacterium
ACTAGGACCGCATCCGGTCCTAAGGCCTCAAAAGCTGCTGCGCTTCAGACTACTTGACAGCGTCCCGGACTCCCGCCAGCTCAAGCCTTGCGTGTGCCCTCCGAAGAGCGGCCTCTGCACTCGCGTCATTTGTGCCAATCAGCTTCTCCTCGGCTCTCGCCAATGCGCGCCTGGCGCGCTCGACATCGATCTCGTCGGGCAGCTCAGCAATGTCAGCAAGGACCCTCACTACGGAGTGGGCGACATGCACAAAGCCTGCGTGAACCGCCGCCCTCACTCGGGAGCCGTCAGCCACTGTCACTTCCATGACGCATGGCTCGAGATTACCGATGAAAGGTGCGTGGCCGGCCAAAAAGGCAATATCGCCTCCACCGGTCCTCAGGATCACCATGGTAGCGTCGCACTTCACCATTGTGCGCTCAGGAGTCACCAGCGAAAAAGGAAAGGGGTTAGCCACTAATCAGCCTTCCTGAAGTGCCTTGGCTTTGGCTAGGACTCCCTCGACGCCACCCACGTTAAGGAATGCCTGCTCCGGCACTTCGTCAAGATCACCGTTCACAAGCGCCTCGAAGGACTCGATGGTCTCCTGGATCGGCACGTAGATCCCCTTCAATCCGGTAAACACCTCGCCAACGAAGAGGGGCTGAGAGAGAAATCTCTGAATCTTTCTGGCCCGATACACCGTGACCCTGTCTTCCTCGGATAGCTCGTCCATGCCCAAGATCGCGATGATGTCCTGAAGTTCCTTGTACCGCTGAAGAACCTCTTGCACGCGGACCGCTATGTTGTAGTGCCTGTCGCCAACGATATGAGGAGCCAAGACGTTCGATGTCGAAGCAAGCGGATCCACCGCCGGGTAGATACCAAGTGAGGCGATCTGACGGGAAAGTTCGGTTGTGGCATCGAGGTGGGTGAACGTGGTGAATGGGGCGGGGTCCGTGTAGTCGTCTGCAGGAACATACACAGCCTGCAGCGAGGTGATCGAACGGCCCTTGGTCGAGGTGATTCGCTCCTGAAGAGCGCCCATCTCGTCAGCAAGTGTCGGCTGGTATCCCACGGCTGCGGGCATGCGACCCAGTAGCGTGGAAACCTCGGAACCGGCTTGGACGAATCGGAAGATGTTGTCGATGAACAAGAGCACGTCTTGACCCTTGACATCGCGGAAGTACTCCGCCATGGTCAGAGCGGAAAGGGCCACCCGGAGGCGGACCCCTGGAGGCTCGTCCATCTGGCCGTACACGAGGGCGGCCTTCTCGATGACTCCCGACTCCTGCATCTCGAGCCAGAGATCGGTACCCTCTCTAGTGCGCTCTCCAACGCCGGCAAAGACAGACACACCACCGTGGTGCTGGGCAACCCGGTTGATCATCTCCATGATCAAAACCGTCTTGCCTACCCCTGCACCGCCGAATAGTCCGATCTTTCCACCTTGAACATACGGCTCCAAAAGATCGATGACCTTGATGCCCGTCTCGAACATCTGAGCACGTGGCTCTAGGTCGGCAAATAGAGGCGCGTCTCTGTGAATCTCCCAGGTGTCCTCGATTCCTTCGATCTTTTCGACATCGAGCGGCTTTCCTACGACGTTGAAGACATGTCCGAGAACTGCATTGCCTACCGGAACCGAGATCCCCTTGCCTGTGTTGCGCACCACGGCACCTCGTCGAAGCCCGTCGGTCGGCTTCAGACAGATGCAACGAACACGACCCTCACCGATCTGCTGCGCAACCTCGGCAATGATAGTTATGGTCTCCCCGTCTATCACCAGGTCCATTTCTACAGCGGTATTGATCTCTGGGATGGACTCTGGTGGAAACTCGACATCCACCACAGGACCTGCAATTGCGACCACTCGGCCGTCTTCAGTCTTGATTGCCATGTCGGCCACGGTACTCATTGCACAATGCTCCTATCAATAGCGTGGAAAGCACCTTCGGTGGAAAATACAACTAGGATTCGAAAATCACGCATCGGCGGCCTCCATCTTCGAATAAGCCATCAGGTAAGACTCGTCGATCACCTTCGAGCCCGACCCCAAGGCTTCAGAACCACCAACAATCTCTGTAATCTCAGTGGTAATCGCATCCTGGCGGGCTCTGTTCATAACGCGGCTGAGCGTCTTTATGAGTTCCTCCGCATTGTCTGATGCCGCCTTCATGGCTCGCTGCCTCGCCGCATGCTCGGCAGCCGAAGCCTCGAGCAGAATTGCAAATATCGTCTCTTCGATAAACATTCGAAGCAGTGGATCGACGATAGCCTCCGGGGAAGGTTCGATCTCGAAGTCCAAAGACTGGACGTTCTCCGTCGAGCCGAACCTAGCAGGATCCAACGGCAGCAGCGGAGTCACCTCAAGCTGCTGATTACCTGCTGAGTAGAAGCGGTTGGAGATGATATCAAAGCTCTCCACCTGCCCAGATTCATACGCTGCGAGGAGCGGCGCGGCAATCGCTCTCGCATCGTCATATGTCGGACGGTCAGTCATACCGGTGAATGAAGCTTCGATTGAAACTTCCCTGTATTTCAGATACGAGTTAGCCTTCCGCCCGACAGCTACCAAGAAGAGGCCTTTGTCGGCTTTATTGAATGACTGGATCTGCCTCTCGGTTGCACGCAGCACCGAGGAGTTATAGGCTCCGCAGAGGGTCCTATCCGCAGTGATGGCTAGGATTCCCTTTTTGTCGGCCACCGGAGTCGCTCCCAAAAAGACGCTCTTCGGCAAACCGGAAGAGGCGGACAAATCCCGCACTACGCCTACCAACTCCTCATAGTACGGCCTGGCAGCCGAAATCCTTGCCATGGCCTTGACGATACGTGAAGCGGCTATCAACTCCATGGCTTTTGTTATCTTTTTCGTTGACTGGACGCTCTTGATGCGCCTTCGGAGAATCCTCTCCTGACCACCTGCCACTTTGTCTCATGCTCCCTTTGCAGACGAGTCGTCAAAGCCTGACTTGAACTCAGAGATGATCTCATCGAGCTGAGCGATGTCCGGCAGAGCTCCGGTAGACCTAATCGATGACAGCATGTCGGCATGACGAGCTCTGAAGAACTCGATCAGCTGTTCCATGAAGTGGGGAATAGCCGCCAGAGAGATGTCATCCACCTTCCCTGAGGTTCCTGCGTAGATCGCAATTACCTGCTCCTCGACCGGAACAGGAGCGTTTTGCCTCTGCTTCAAGATCGCGGTCAGGCGGTAACCCCTGTCGAGCTGTGACTGAGAGACTTTGTCCAACTCAGATCCGAATGTCGCAAAGGCCTCCAGCTCGCGAAACTGCGCCAAGTCGAGCTTCATGGTCCCCGACACCGACTTCATCGCTTTGATCTGAGCGGCGCCACCTACTCTAGAAACCGAGATACCAACGTCAATAGCAGGACGAACTCCAGAGTAAAAGAGGTCGGAGTCCAAATAGACTTGGCCGTCAGTGATCGAAATAACATTGGTTGGGATGTAGGCGGAAACGTCGCCGGCTTTGGTTTCGATGATCGGCAGCGCCGTCAGAGAACCGCCTCCATTCTCGTCAGAGAGCTTGGCCGCGCGCTCCAACAGCCGAGAGTGCAGGTAGAACACATCTCCAGGATAGGCCTCACGTCCTGGCGGCCTTCTGAGAAGAAGGGCCAGTTGTCTGTACGCTTCGGCTTGCTTGGAAAGATCGTCATAGACGATGAGCGCATGCTCACCGGACTCCATCCAATGCTGTCCCATCGCGCATCCTCCGTAAGGAGCGAGATACTTGAACGGTGCGGGATCCGAAGCTGGCGCGGCCACGACGACTGTGTACTCCATTGCACCGCGCTCCTCGAGGACGGCAACGGCGGACGCCACCGTCGAGCCCTTCTGCCCGATCGCGACGTAAATGCACTTTACGCCGGCACCCTTTTGATTGATGATGGTGTCGAGCGCAATGGTTGTCTTTCCCGTCTTCCGGTCTCCGATGATCAGCTCTCGCTGACCACGACCGATCGGGGTCATGGAGTCGATTGCCTTGATACCTGTCTGCAGCGGCTCGGATACTGGCTGACGCTTCGTGATACCCGGAGCCTGAACCTCCAGACGGCGGGTAATCGAAGAGTCGATGGGTCCTTTACCGTCCAGCGGCTCGCCAAGGGCGTTGACCACTCGACCAAGCAATCCGTCCCCAACTGGCACCGAAAGGATTCTTCCGGTTGCTTTTACAATCTGCCCTTCGTCGATGCCCGCGGTATCACCCAAGATGACGGCACCGATCGATTCTTCATCCAAGTTGAGCGCCAAACCAAACTTGCCTGACTCGAACTCCAGCAGTTCGTTTACTGCCGCATTGGGCAATCCTGAGATTCTGGCGATTCCATCTCCGATCTCCAAGATGTGCCCGACTTGTTCTGCCTCGATACCAGCTTTGTAATCCTCTATATAGGTCTTTACCGCTGAGGCAATCTCACTGGCGTTGATGGTCAACTCAGCCATCAGTATCGCTCCCTTGACTTGACTGTGGCCGGTAGGCCAAGACGTACACGAAGCTGTTCAATTCTCCTTCGAACACTTCCATCAAAAACGGTGTCTCCCACAACGGCAACCACCCCGCCCACTAAGGAGGGATTGACACTCGTTCGCATTTCCACGTCAGAACCGACCGCTCTTGAGAGAGCAGCGGAGATCTGATCCATCTGGTCTTCGGTCAACTCGGTGGCAGACTGGACAACTGCGACCTTGCGATGACGGAGTCTGGCAGCTCTTGCTACTACTGAATCAAGAACCTCGACGAAGTCTCTCAACCTATCGGTAGAGGCCGCAAACTCGGCAATCGTCAGCGTGATCTCATTCGCCTTTCCTGAAAGAAGCGCCGTAACGAGCAGCTTCCTCTGGCGAGAATCTGAACCGACACCCGACAGGACTCTCCTCAGACGTAAGTCGGACTCCACGATTCGCGCGAATCTAAAGAGCTCGCCCTCCACTTGCTCGAGACCGCCCGTTTCGTCGATCGACTCCAAAAGAGCCTGAGAGTAACCCGCGATCCGGCCTACGGTTGCAAAACCTCCGTCGAGAGTCGGGATCTCCTCGCCGCTGGTCAGTCGTACAAGCTCCCCTATGGCGTCCAGTACCGACCTTGGCTCTTCAGTTCCAACAAAAGCCTGAAGGAGCCGGATCACAAGCGGGTCAACCTTCGACACGAGCAGATCGCCCAAGATAGCTTGACGCTTCTTGGCCGGCACCGATGGGTCGGAAATCACCTCCGCCAGCATCTCCTGCGACGCCAGGAGATTATTGAACTCTCTCAGCTCGTCGACGACCTGATCGTGCTTTTCGGCCCGGCTTGCAAGGTACAGAACGCCCTGAGCATACCCTCTCAATGACTCTCTCACGCCTGCGTAGCTCCGATCTCGGAGATGAAGGCATCGATTAGAGCCTGTGATGCAGCCCTGTCCACCTCTGCATCAATAATCTTCTCAGCCAACTCCAGAGCCAAAGAGCCTACCTCACTACGGAGCTCGGCGATAACTCTCTGGCGGTCGACTCTGAGAGCCTCCTCATTGCGCGCACGGACGTTCGCAGCATCCCCCTCCGCCTTGGCGAGGAGATCCGCACGAAGCGCCTCGCCGGTCTGTCTTGCCTCGTCCAGGATACGGGTGGCTTCCCTCCTGGCCTGAGCCAGCTGCTCCCTGTACTCCTCAAGCGTCCGCTGAGCTTCGGCCCTGGCCAAGTCGGCCGCGTCAAGATCACCCCTGATCTTGTCCGCGCGATCGGCCATCATCTTCTTCACCGGCGGGTACGCCCACTTGCCGAGCACAACCAACAAGAGCGCGAAAGACAGAACGGACCAAATGATCTCGCCGGTTGCCGGGAGAATCGGATTGGACGAACCAGATGAGCTAGCTGCTGTGGCTGCAAAAATCACTGTATTCATTACCCGGTGTACTTAAGCAGGACGAATACAACGAAACCGATAAGTGCAAGTGCCTCTGCCAGTGCGAAACCAATGAACGCAAGGGTTCGGACCGGACCGGCCATCTCAGGCTGGCGCGCGATCGCTGCGATCGCGCTGCTAAAGATAAGACCGATACCAATACCTGGCCCAAGCGCTGCAAGTCCGTAGGCGAGACCAGCACCGATCTCTGCCAGGCCTATCCTTAGGTCAGCATTTGACGTAGCGGCCGCAGTGACGGCCAACATTACATTAATCACCCGAAAACCTCCTAATGGGCTGGGTGGGCCCGCACCAATTAGCTAACAACAACTACATATTGTGACGTGGGGAGACATTCCCCGATAGAACTCGAATCCTGCGGGATCCTTGTTCCAAATGATTGGAGAGATCTTACACCCCCACAATCACGCTTATAAGTGACCTTGATCGATTCCGCCAATCTCCCTCTCTATTTCGAATCAGTGTCAATAAAATCCTTAGTGTGTCGCCTTCATCGCCTCAGAGATGTAGAGGGCGGACAGTATAGTAAAGATGAAAGCTTGAAGCGCGCTCACGAAAATCTCGTACCCTGTGAGTGCAGTCAACATCGCAAACGGCAACGGCAGCACCACCAACCCTATGCTCTTCACGAACATTGCTTCCGAGATCACCGCAAACGTGAGAAGCAGCAGGTGTCCAGCCAGAAGGTTTCCAAAAAGACGGACAGCCAGAGCGAATGGCCTGACTATGAAATTCGAGAGTATCTCGAGCGGGATCAAGAGCACGAGGAGAGGCCCCGGAACACCAGGCGGTATGACTGCATTCTTGAAGTAGTGCCCTGCTCCCTGGGCTTTTATTCCAACCGTTATGAAGGTCACCCACACGATTAAAGCAAGAGGGGCAGGTACCGACATTCTCGCTGTTGCTGGCATCTGTATGAACGGGATGACCTCAAAGATGTTGCTGATAAATATGAAGAAGAAGAGCCCGGTCAAGTATGGTGCCCAAGGCAATCCATCAGGTCCCATGACGTCGACAACTATAGAGTTGTGGATGAAATCGACAATCGATTCGACGAAGTTCTGGACTCCGCTTGGAACAAGCCTCGCCTGACGGCCGGCGATGAAAAACAGCAAAAGAGTAATGACCGCTGCCGCAAGCGTGATGAGTCCGACCTTATTTAGGGCAAAAGGGGTGCCACTAAAAAGGATAGACCTCCAATTAAGGACGTCGGAGATTGGAGGAAAGTTGATTCCAGCGAGCAACACCTGACTACCTAGCTCCTTACTTCTTCTGACGGAGGCCCATGAAGGCCATACGAGTTGAAATGGTACTAGCTTCAAAAATCACAAGACCCAAATGCGTTACAATCAGGGTCAAACCCAATGCCCAAAGGTTCATCCATGATGCAGTCGCGAATGGTATAACGGCCGCGCTCAAAAGTACTAGATCGAATATAAAGCCACCTACCGCAGCACCCATCAGTGCCGACAAAGAAATCCGGCCACCTATCTCCATAAGCTTCGCAGTAACTACGAGATTGACGACCACCAGGACAATCGCGTATGCCGACGACTCCAGGCCTTTAGTTGACCAGATCAAGAAGGAGACGAGCAGTAACACCGGCGATGCAATAGCTCCCCATTTGGCCATATGGGTTGCCATCACTTTTTCGACCAGGTGATCTCCCTGTTCCAATTCATACCCCGTTTTGACACCGTCAACCGACGACATTTGCGTCCACTTCTATCCCAGCAGCCACACAGCCTAACACCACCCATCAAGGTTCACTGTTGCCAGTTTCAGACCCTCGATCCAAAGTGAGATCCAGATCCGGGGGAATTTCCAAGTCAGCACCCAGCAATTCTCCAACTTCCACCGGTTTAATCTGCGATCGACGTACGACTCTACTAGATGATTCCCCACTTTGTAAAAACTGAGACAAAGATTGCGGTCTAAAGGACACGTACCAAAGCTTTATGGTCATTCCGGCAACCCCAAAAAACAATAGTCCCAGTGTAAAAAAGGGCGCAGTGTTCAGTCTGTGATCAATTCCAACGCCAATGAGCGCAAAGAGGATCGGAGTCAAGACGACCTCAAATGCTTTTACGACGCCGTCGCCGAAGCGTGCCGACTCAGGCCGGGAGGCACCAACGTCACTCGACGAGTTCATCGGCTTGGCCCCTTTGATCAAGAAGTTCAAGAATGACCGGGTTCGGCTCAATTCTGTACCCTCCTTCTCGAAAAGCGGTGACGATATGAATCGAGGCTTTCGTCGTCAACCCCGTGTACGTCCTCAACCCCGTGGCGTTCGCCATCACGCTTGTCAGGCCGGATGACCAACTTCGCAAATTTCACCCACAGTGGCTCTTTTTCCCAGGCCTTCCTTGGCTTTGAAAAAGCCTTGTCCCTTATCGCCGGATGGAAGATCGTGTAAAGGAAGACCCCGAGCGCGGCTGCGATAAAAGGTACCAACGCATTGCCAGTCCTCGTGAAAGTCGGAGTGAGCACAAATCCAGACAGCACTGCTGTCCATGCCCATAATATCAAAACCGAACGCCTGTGCCCATGCCCCATCTGAATCAACCTATGATGCAGGTGCTGCTTATCGGGGGTGGAGACCCCGGTTCTCTTGGCAGTGCGCCTGACTATAGCGAAAACCATGTCGAGCATTGGAACACCCAAAATAAAAAATGGAATGAACAGAGGCGCAAAAAAGAAGAAGGTTTCGCCTGAAACGTCTGTTGTCCTTCCCCCGACGACCGAAGTGGACGCCGCCATCAACAGCCCCAGAAACAGCGCTCCCGTATCTCCCATGAAGATCTTGGCGGGATGAAAGTTATGAGGCAAAAAGCCGATGCAGACACCTGCTGTGATAACTGCAATCAGAGGGCCGATACTGGTGGCCGACAGTGCACCCAGATCCACCAGACGATTTGAATATAGAAAGAATGATCCTGCAGCGATGGCAACTATGCCGGAAGCCAAGCCGTCCAGCCCGTCGATTAGATTGATCGCATTTGCCATTGCTACAACCCAGACAGCAGTAAGCAGGGGTGTTATCGAAGAAGAGAGAACGACCACTCCGGCGAATGGAACCTTGAAGTAGAACATCGTTGCGCCGAAAAAGGTCAGAACGCTGGCCGCAAGGACCTGCCCAGCGACCTTGGCTGGAGCGGACACCTCCCGGAAGTCATCAACGAGTCCGACCAGAAACATCACAGTCGCAGCGACCAGCACTCCTAGGAGTTCAGAACTTCCTCTGAAGAGCTTGTTGAACTCCGGCAACATGTAGGCGACAGCCAGAGCGGCCAAAAAGCCGACATACATAGATACCCCGCCGATGGTTGCAGTCGGGTGCTGGTGGATTCGCCGCTCATCTGGCTCCACAACTGCTTTGACCCGGAATGCCAAGCGCCTGTTGAGAAAAGTCGCGGCATAGCAGACCAAAGCGGAGACAGCCAGAACGACCAGGTATCCCGCCACCTAACTCCCACCAATACTCACTGCATAAATGGCGGGGGGAACTTCGAACATAGCAAGGTCACCTCTTCTGCCACTTGCGAAACCGCCGCTTCATCCGTTCTATTTCTGAGCACCCGGCCGATCAACTCCGCAATATAGGCCATCTCAGCCCCGCCCATTCCCGCAGTCGTCTCAGCCGGCGTTCCAAAACGGAGCCCGCTTGTTACAAATGGGGAACGAGGATCATATGGAATCTGGTTCCGGTTGCAGGTTATTCCGGCCCGATCTAACACCTCTTGAGCCTCTTTTCCTGTCAAATCCGGATCAAAGTTCCTCATGTCAGCCACGATCATATGCGTGTCGGTACCTCCTGATACCAAACGAAAGCCCTGATCGGCCAGCGCTGTGGCCAACGCCTGCGCATTGGCTATGACCCCTTTCTGGTACTCGACAAATTGTTGAGTGCTCGCTTCTTTGAATGCGACCGCCTTGGCTGCTATGATGTGTTCCAGCGGACCTCCCTGAAGCCCTGGGAAGACGGCCTTGTCTATGGAAGCCGCAAGCTCTTCCGTGCAGAGAATCGCACCGCCCCTTGGTCCCCTCATAGTCTTATGAGTCGTAAAGGTTACCACGTCCGCTCCGGTGTTCTTCCCTGACTTCGAGGAGCCAACCGGCGAGGGATAGACGCCGGCAGCAATCAGGCCCGCGACGTGTGCAGCGTCGAACATCAGGTATGCGCCCACCTCATCTGCGATCCTCCTGAGAGGCTCGATCTCGATGACCCTGGTATATGCGGTAGCCCCGACGACGATCAGTCGCGGCCTTTGGTCACGAGCCAACTGATAAAGATTATCAAAATCAATCCGTTCACCTTCGGGCCCCGCAGGAGTCACGCCATATGACACAAAGTTGTACAGCTGCCCAGAAAAGTTGACCGGTGATCCGTGAGTAAGGTGGCCCCCCTGGTCCAACCTCATTGCCAGCACCGTGTCTCGGGGCTTGAGAAGTGCAAGATACACCGCCGCATTGGCATTGGCGCCCGCATGAGGCTGCACATTTGCGTGATCGGCGCCGAACAACTCCCTGAGCCTGGTCCGCGCCAGCTCCTCCACTCGATCAATGAACTGGTTGCCACCGTAATAGCGCTTTTTCGGATAGCCCTCTGCATACTTGTTGGTGAGTACCGATCCCGCTGCCTCGAGAACCGCCTTTGACGCAAAGTTCTCGGAGGCGATCAGCTGCAGAGTGGAGCTTTGCCTCCACACCTCTAGATCGAGTATCGCGCCAAGTTCAGGATCCTGAACCGAGACAAGGGGATAAAAGCGACTGTAGTCGGACATAAAACGGGGCCTTCCTGTTGTAACGCCTCAACATCTTATTAACTCTTCGTCTGTTGTAAAGCCTCTTTGAATTCTACTCTTGTTGAGCGCCATTGCCGAAGGCCTTGGCTATGGCTGCACCAGAAATAGTCCCCACCCGTATCAGGCGATAACCCGTCTCGGTCATCTCGATGACCGTGGAAGCTAGCTCTGACCGCGAATCCTCATCGACAACGATTCCGAGTCCTTCCGCCGACCCGTCCTTGGCCAGCTCTTCAACGACGTCTCGACCGGTTCTAAGAGTGGGCTTGCCATGTTTGTTGGCACTTGTAGCGACCAAGGGACCTACCCGTAGAGCAAGGGTCTGCAAACGCCGATCGTCAGGAAATCGAACGCCAACTGTGCCTGCTGGGAAGAAAGAGTCACAAAGAACACCCGACTTCAGGGGCAGAACCACCGTCAATGGACCTGGCCAGAATACCTCGAACACTCGGGCAACTGCAGGCCTGGCCAGCGCACCAGGCGGGACAACCAAGTCGAGTTGAGAGGCTTCTCCGATCAGAACTGGCATCGCCACCGAGGTCTCGCGTCCCTTTATCGCCGCAATTGCAGATAGCGCATCGCAGCTTGCAGCACGGCCCACCAAGCCGAAGACCGTATCAGTGGAAAGAGCTATGACCCTGTTGGAAACAAGTTCGCGAGAAAGAAGTCCGATCAGGGAGTCGAACGAAATCACGTTGGGATCTATCAGCTTAGGAGTCACTGAGACAAGAGCATAAATCGAACCAGACCACTGCTGCACCTGCTATTTCAATTCCATGACCAGCCCTTGGAGAGAAATCACCGTAGCTGCCAGGCGCGAGGAGCAGATTTGAGCAATTCTCGAAAAACATGCCCGAAAAGGCGTAATCTTGAACCAAAATCTCGTGATAGATGCAAGATTATTCAGAGGAGCACCATGGAAAGACCGATCGCGCAGATAGCGTCAGCAAAGATTTACGACACCCCTTTGGGACCCTTCGGGGTCCTCTTCAGCTCAGACACGGAACACATACTGGCATCGGGCTTTACCCGAGATCTAGATCGCCTCGCTCAGATGGTGAAAGGAGCGCAAGTGGTGGACCACGACTGTCACCGAGAGGTCGCCGGTTCAGTCGGCGAGTACCTCGAAGCCTATTTCTCTGGCCAACCAGCGACGCTTTCGGCGGCCCTCAACTTAGACCAGGACGGTACGGGTTTCCAAGGTGCAGTCTGGAAGGAGATAGCCAAGATAGCGTTCGCGGCTACCGCAAGTTATGGAGAGATAGCGACCAAGATCGGGAGGCCAAAAAGCTACAGAGCAACAGGAACCGCATGCGCATCGAACAGGATTGCCCTCTTCATCCCCTGCCATCGAGTTGTCGCAACGTCAGGAACTTCCGGACAATACAGATGGGGCCCAGAACTTAAGGCGAAGCTTTTGAGCCACGAGAGGTCCCACGCACCAAGACCAATCTCTAAGCCAATGCTGAACCAGGAATGATTTAGCCCATCCAGGTTCTAAAAAGTTCCGTGATGCCGAAACGGCCGCCAGAAGAGTCTTGAGTGCCCCGCCACTGAAATCGTTGACTTTGAGGCCCATGCCCCGCTTTGGTGAAACGACGTCACCGGCCCCAGCTACAGCGATCGCGTTTATCTCCTTGTCACTTGTTACAACGTCACCGGCAAGAGCTGCACCAAGTACTGCCGCAGGTTACTCGATGCCACTTCAGGATTTACTTGGAAAGCGCTGCACCTAGAATCGCCATCGATCCAGCCCTTCTCCGGCACCGTATCTGTTGGAAAAGACGCGGTGCTCCAAAGATCTTCTGCTTTGCCATCCCAGTCTCTCCAAGTCTGGTATCTCCTCGAGATGCGTCACGGGCCCGAAACAAAGCCAGGCAATAGGGCGCACATGCGCGGGAAGGTCCATCAGCCCGGAAAGGAACTCTTCTTTGTAGAAGGATACCCATCCAACACCCATACCCTCGTTGGTTGCGGCAAGCCATAGATTTTCGATCGCCAAACATACCGAATACAGGCCGGCATCATCTATGGTGTTTCTTCCTAATACCGCTGGTGCACCACGCTTCGAATCGTAGGTCACCACTATGGATAAGCTAGAGTCCAGAATTCCCTCGATCTTGATCTTGCCAAAGGTCGCCAACTTCTCGCCTTCGAGAAGGCTTTCAAAGGCAACCCTCTCCTGTTCCACATGGTCGGCAAACTTTGTGCGCGTGGCCAGATCATCCACCAAGATGAAGTCCCATGGCTGGCTCATCCCGACGCTTGGGGCTGCATTGGCGGCGCTCAGCACCCGCACAAGGACCTCGGGATCTACTGGCTCACCACTGAACTGAGCCCTGACATCCCGGCGGCGATAAATTATGTCGTAGAATCCCTCATTGATCACGCGAACCACCCTGTGAAGAGATCGGCATCTCCTGTGACTAAATATCCTCCGAAACAAGCTAATAGGCGAGTAGCCGAAAAGGTCCTACGGAGGACACCATACCAACCAAGTCACGCCGGTATCACCCTGCCTCAACAGTGATGCGCATTTCGCCCATACGTGATATAGGAAGTGCCCCTTCTCATCCTGTGCTGACTCTCTGATAGAGCTCGGCAAATCTGCCTTGGGGCAACCCGACAGCTTCGGCTGATTGTGAAGTCCAAGCTTTTACAAACTCAATGGTCTCATCTGGATTTGGCATCTGGCTAGTGTGCTCGAGAATCGCTGCGAGCTTCTTGTCGACAAAGTCGGTTATGTCCGTGTAGGAATTTGGATTCGGAGAAGCCTGCATTACGATGTCATTGACACTGTAGGCCTCAAGACCTTCAACAAGCAGCTCCGGAAAGGCGAAGGGGTTCCGGGAATCTGGATAGACTGCGCACAAAGTTGCCTCCGCTGCGGCGAGATGATCGGGATGGGATGCATAGATTCTCTCGTAGTTTCGTTCAGCAGATTGGCAAAGCACCCTATCCGGTCTGAACTGCCTTATTCTGCGCGAGATGTCCTTCCTCAGCCCCATCGTCGCCTGAAGCTCGCCATCTTTGTATCCAAGGAACGTCAAATCGGAGACTCCGACGACATTAGCCGCATTGGTCTGCTCCCTATGCCGAATCGCAGGCATCTTAGAACGATCGATTGCCAAATCAAAGCCGCCAGCATCACCATCTGTCACAATGCAGTAAGCAACTTGAGTACCGAGCGAAACCCACTTTGCAATCGTCCCGGCTGAGCCAAAGTCAACGTCATCAGGGTGTGCGACAACTACCAGCACTTTTTCAACAGGTTGCAACTCAACGAATTCGGTCATCCTATTAAGTTACCCGGCTGAACCCCAGGCCCTCCCGATTCGAGGATCCGCCAGGTACAGCGACCGAAATTGCCGCTTCGAACCACGAGAGAGGCTAGATTTCAATTGATGACCGATACTGAATCCATTCGCTTGGCGGTAGGAGATATCGCTCCTGAACTTTGCTTGGAAAACCAGGATCACAAGCAGATTTGTCTCCGGGATTTCATTGGGCAAAAAGTCGTACTCTACTTCTACCCCAAAGACTTGACTCCGGGCTGCACCACCCAGGCAATAGAGATGACGCAGATCCTCCCGAAGCTGAGCGCCGCCGGGTACAAAGTGATCGGCGTTTCACCAGACTCACCCCAAAGGCACTCTGAATTCATCAAGAGGATCGAAATAGGATTCGATCTTTTGTCCGATCCAGATAAGACCACTATGGCACGATGGGGCACCTACGGGAAAAAGATGATGTACGGTCGTGAGACCGTCGGTGTCATAAGAACGACATTTGTCATCGACGAAAATGGTGTCATCACCAAAGCCTCATATGGCACGAAAGCCACTGGCCATGCGGCCCGCCTTTTGAAGGAGCTGGGCATTCCGACCTAGAACCGCCAATTTATTTCGTATCCACTCCATATAATTGGACTGTGCCGTTGCTCCACCTCTTTTCAGTAGTTCCCTCACCCCCGGTCAAGCTTTCCGTCCTCCTAACCGGCTTTCAAACCGGCCCGATCTCTTTTGCTGCCCTAGCGCTTGAGGTCATTTTTGCACTCCTGTACTTGTGGGGAACAAAGACATTAAAGGCGAGGGGAAGGCGCTGGCCCACTCTTCGTACCTTGAGTTTTCTGGCAGGAGACGTGGTTATTTTCTTAGCAACGGGATCAGGCCTTGCTTCATATGATGACAAGGTATTCACGATACATGTCATACAACACCTGTTGCTGATGAATTTGGCTCCCATATTCATTGCTCTGAGTGCACCAATGACACTGCTGCTTCAGGCGGCCAAGAGATCGATCCAGACCACGACCATAAAGTTCCTTCATTCGAAGGTGATCTCGGTTCTGACATTTCCCGTCTGTGCATGGCTCATCAATTACTCGACGATGTACGTCTACTTCTTGACGCCGGTATACCAGCTCTCGATAGAACATCCGCTCTTCCACGACTACACCCACCTGCACTTCCTTATTGCAGGGATCATCTTCTGGACTACCCTCATCGGCGTGGATCCGATCCGCTGGAAGATGTCTTACGGAGCCAAGCTCGCCTATTTGTTCGCTGGGATTCCGTTCGGCACGTTTCTTGGGATAGCGCTGACATCTGTCAGGACCTCGATCTCCCCCGCGCATACAGTCGCTGACGTCCATGCCGGAGGAGCAGTCCTCTGGGTGTTTGGAGAGGTTTTCACGGTTGGTGCGATTGCGATAATCTTCTTCCAGTGGGCTAAGCACGAGGAGCGGGCAGCGATCAGGGTGGACAGGGAGCTCGACAAGCAGGCAGCAGCCGGACAGAATGAAATCAGCTGAGCGTCAGATTTAAAGAAGTGCCTTTAAACTACTCTCTGGTAACGTGATCGAAAGCGACGTTTTCTAGAATCGAGGTCCAATGTCAGAAACCGTGATAGTCGCCACCGCCAGAACCCCGATAGGCCGCGCTTACAAAGGGTCCCTCAAGGATGTGAGGCCCGATGACATGGGCGGCTTCATTGTATCTGAACTGCTGAA
>JAJZIP010000062.1 GCA_021810525.1 Actinomycetes bacterium
GGAAGGCTGGCCGATGCGCCCGTTCATCGTCTGCAACAGGCGCTCGAGCATTTGGAGCGGGCCTACGAGCACTTCTTCGCCAAGCGGGCCGACTTCCCGCGCTTCAAGAAGAAAGGCCAGTCGGACGGCTCACGCCACCCCGACCCGGAGCAGATCAAGCTTGATCAAGCAAACAGCCGCATCTTCCTGCCCGAACTTGGCTGGCTGCGGGTCAGCTTCAGCCCTGAGGTGCTCGGCGCGGTGAAGAACGTCACCGGCAGCCAGCCATGCGGCAAGTGGCACGTGAGCATCCAGACCGTGCGGGAAGTTGAGCAGCCGATTCCCCGCGAGGGTGCGGTCGGGATCGACGTGGGCATAACGCGGTTCGCCACACTCTCTGACGGTGCGTTTTACGCACCCCTGAACAGCTTCAAGCGGCACGAGACGGCCCTGCGCAAGTCGCAGCCAGCCCTGAGCCGCAAGGCCAAGTTCACCAACAGCTGGAAGAAGGCGAAAGCCCGAGTCCAGCGTATCCACGCCCGTACCGGCAACGCCAGCCGCGACTACCTGCACCAGACCTCAGCCGCGATCAACCAAAGCCGCGCAATGGTCTGTGTCGAAGACTTGCAGGTGCGGAACGTGTCCGAGTCGGCGGCAGGCACAACCGAGCAACCGGGCGGAAACGTTCGGGCCAACTCTGGCCTCAACAAGTCCATCTTCGATCAAGGCTGGTTCGAGTTCCGCCGCCAACTGGACTACAGACTGGCGTGGAAGGGCGGCTGGCTTGTTGGCGTGCCGGCACAGAATACGAGCCGCACCTGTCCGTGCTGCAGCCATGTTTCGGCAAACAACCGGCAGGGCCAAGCCAGGTTTGAGTGCGTGGAACGTGGCTTGGAGGAAAACGCCGATGGGGCCGGCGCGATCATTGTTCCAAGGGCGGGACACGACCAATTCGCCTGTGAAGTGAGCGGCGCGGTGATACCGCCAGAAGCAGGAACCCACCGAAGCGGGTCAGGGGTGGCTCAATGCCGCGCATGAGTGCCGTAGGAATCTCCGAGATTCATGCCGGGGATGACGTCAAGACAGTAGCCGTACTCGACATTGGCACCTCCAATATTCGGGCAACTGCAGTTGACTCAAATGGGTCAATTACAGCCGAATTTCGCACGAAGCTTACCTCAATGTCACCAACCAGAGGCTTCGTGGAGTTCGATGCGGAAGAGTTGTTCCAGGACTCTCTTACCCTTTTGAAGAGGCTCCTTTCAGAGAAGAAGTGCTCGGCGATGGCAATCACCAATCAGCGCGCATCCGCGATTGTCTTCGACCCCGAGACCCGAGAACCCGTCTGCATGGGACAGAGCTGGCAGGACTTAAGAACTGCGCCCATGTGCTTGGCGCTAAAAGGATCGGGCATCTCGCTGTCCCCCAACCAAAGCGCTTCGAAGATAGCACTGATGATGGACCTGTTCGACAAGGATCGCAAACGAGGGCTGGCCGGAGGAACCATTGACGGCTGGCTCGCTTTCCGTCTGACCGGCAAGTTCGCAACCGATCACACAAACGCAGCGATGACCGGGCTGGTCCAGCCAGATGCGATGAGCTACGACGAGGCTGTGCTCTCAAGACTGAAAATCTCAACCGAAAACCTTGCTGAAATAAGGCCTTCAATCGGAAATTTCGGAGAGGCAAACATAGATGGTGCCCTCATCCCATTGGTCGCCATACTTGGCGACCAACAGGCCTCGATGCTTGGTCAGGGAATCACCAGACCGGGAAGGGCCAAAGCCACCTTCGGCACCGGAGCCATGGTTGACATTGTAACTGGGGACCAGGGGCCGTCAACAACCCAGAGACTTCCAAATGGAACCTTCCCAATTGTCGCCAGATCCCAAAATGAGAGCATACTTTTCGGGCTGGAGGCTATAGGTCTCCATGCTGGCTCCGCCGTGCAGTTCGCATGCGATGGCCTGGGGATAGCCGACGATCCATCACGGCTCGAAGAGTTTGCAGCTGGTGCCCGAGCCGGTTCGGCTGAACTCTTCGTTCCCGCCCTGACCGGGCTTGCTACTCCTTACTGGGATTTTGGTGCGCTTGCCTGTTTTGTAAATCTCAGCAAAGCAACCACCAGAGCTGACCTGGCTAAGGCAGTTCTCGCCGGCGTCTCCCATGTGGGAGCGGATCTGGTCGAAGCGATCGAGGCGGACGGTCAGACTGTGCTCGACACGCTTAGCGTCGACGGCGGAATGACTCGGAATCACCTCTTCCTCCAACTCCTCTCAAACCTAAGCCAGAAGCGGCTGAAAGTCTCTTCGGTAAATGAAGCGACCTCTGTCGGAGCTGGTTTTGCGGCTTTGCTTTCTCTCGGATACATCTCGGAAATCAGTGACGTCGACCGGTTGGTCACTACACGTTTGACAGTGGAGCCGGACCTATCCTTTGGTGAAGTCGAACTCGCGCGAACGAGAGACAATTGGCGAAAGGCTGTCGAAATATCACGGAACTCTGTTCCAGAACTCAGTTCCGTGACTTTTTAGATTCAAAGGCTCGAAGTGGTGGCTGTCCATACAATCCACATCGGCACTACTGGCTAAAGTGATAGACAGACAGTAGAACACCGATGACTCCATCAAAAAAGGACTATGAGCATACAACAGGAAAGACGACCTCTAGATTCGGAAGGCTTGTCAACTCCCGGGCCAAAACCTATCGAGTGGAACAAGATCACAAAAATGCCAACAGTAGGAATACTAGGTGGCGGACAGCTGGCACAGATGCTGTACCAGAGTGCCATATCGCTCGGTATCGAAGCGCACGTATTTGCATCTGTGACAGACGAAGCGGCACCAAAGTACTTCCGTGATATCACAAAAGCCTCATCCGAGTCATGGACACCGCCCGAGATCTACCACTTCGCCCAAAAATGCGATGCCGTGACTTTCGACCATGAACTCGTTTCACCGAACATTGTCAGAGAACTCGAGAAGCGCGGTTGCCTGATGCTTCCGACAGCATCCACCCTTGAACTCTCTGCCAACAAGGCAAACCAGCGGCAGCGCCTCTCTCAACTGGGATACGCCCTTCCACCGTATCAGATCTGCAACAGCGTGCCGGAAACGGTCTCGTTTGGAGAACGCTACGGTTGGCCTATCGTGATCAAGCCTTCCACAGGAGGCTATGACGGCCGCGGCGTGTTCATCATTGAAAACGAGGCCGAGGCCACGACTCTGTTCAACACCCTGAGTTCACATCTCCCATTCGTCGTCGAGCCGAAATTGGCGCTGGAAGCTGAAGGTTCGGTGCTAGCTGTGCGCTCGACCACGGGTGAATGCCTCACATACCCCATGGTCAAGACGATGCAGGTTGACGGCATGTGCCGAGAGGTCACGTGCCCAAGCGACTTCTCGGATGAGGTTACCGAGGAGGCTCGAAAAATAGCAGAGAACTTGGCCAATGAACTTGAGGTCGTGGGAATCCTTGCCGTCGAATTCTTCATCGTCGGTGGAAAGCTGCTAGTTAACGAGCTGGCACCCCGGCCTCATAACACCGGGCACACAACGATTGAAGCCAACATGACCTCGCAGTTCGAAAATCACCTGCGCGCCATCCTTGGACTTCCGCTTGGTTCGACGGAACTCAGAGTACCGGCTGCTGCAATGGTGAACCTGATCTCGAACTCGAACAGCCAAAACGTGATACCGTATCTCCCACTTGCCCTTTCCGTCAAGAAGGCCTCACTTCACCTCTACTCCAAGACGCCACGCAAGAACCGCAAAATTGGTCATGTGACAGCGACGGCGAACTCGGTGGCCGAAGCCCTTGAGCTGGCGCGTAAAACAGTTGACATTCTATCCGGCCTCGATATTAGCGAGGGATAATTCAGAACTAGGAGTTCGAGATGGCGGCAGTCGTTGGAATAGTCATGGGCTCGGATTCGGACTATCCGGTCATGGCCCCAGCAGCGGAGGTACTCGACTCATTCGGAGTCGAGTACGAGCTGAAGGTAGTCTCTGCGCACAGGACTCCTCATAAGATGCTCGCCTACGGAAGTGACGCCCGCGATCGCGGATTACGGGTGATCATTGCCGGAGCAGGCGGAGCAGCTCACTTGCCCGGAATGCTTGCCTCGGTGACCACGATACCCGTGATCGGAGTTCCGGTAGCCCTGAAGAAACTCGACGGTCTCGATTCACTGCTTTCCATCGTGCAGATGCCAGGCGGAATACCTGTGGCCACGGTCGCAATCGATAATTCCAAAAATGCCGGCCTCCTGGCTGTTCGGATCCTCTCGGTTGCCAACGAGGCCCTTGGCGAAAGACTGTCGAAATATCAGGCCGATCTCGCCGCCGAGTCATCGGGAAAGTCACTTCCGCCCACCGAGGAGATGACGTCGGGGGTAGCCATAGGAAGCAAGGGGGTCATTCCTCCTCGAGGGCGATCACCTCGCTGAAACCTTGGTACCCGAAAAGATGCTCGCCGTGGCGAAAGGAAAGTCATCAAAACTTGCGGCATTCAACACGTGCATATCGTTTTTATCTAACGGTGGCCCAAAGAAGAAACGATGACCAACCTCGACTACCACACCGTAGTTAAAGAAGGTTAGACGATCGCGCCTGGTGTAATTGAAGGAGCCCCGCCGAACTAGTGTCAAGGGAACAACTCGACGCCACCGTAGCGAGCTGAAGTCTTGAGAGGGACGAAGCGACATTGAAGCTACGACCACAACGCAGCAACGGCGGCTTCGAGGAGAATTGAAAGCCTCACCTCGACTCGACAGAGATGGACATCGAGTGCACGACGTCTGTTACGCCGGTTGGACCACCCAACGGCTCTATAACCTCTATAACATCGCTCCAGATGAACCGCACCCAATGCTTTTTTGATGTGAGCGCCAATCCTCAAGCTAGGTTTTCATAGTTGAGAAAGAATCAAAAAGTACATACGATGGAGGATCTTAATTGACAAAACTTAAGTTAATTGTGGGTAGCCGACGGCCAAATCGAGCTGCAGATCTCGTAATTCCATGGCTCACAAAAAAGATCGAAAGCCACAGCCACTTTGAAACTGAGATCCTCGATCTCAAAGACTGGGACCTGCCCCTCTTCCAAGAGCATCAAGGCTCGATCGGAGATATCAACGATCCGACATACTCTGAACCTGTTGTTAGGGAATGGAATCGTAAGATACGCGAGGCCGAGGCAATGCTAATCCTAACCCCTGAATACCTACACGGCATGCCAGGCTTGCTCAAGAACGCGCTCGACAACGTGTTTCTCAGCTTCGCTTTCAGGAACAAACCAGTCGCGGCAGTCTCCTATAGTTCCGGCATAGCTGGAGGCTCCAGGGCGCTTGAAAACTTGGCACATGTCGCTCTCGAGGCGGAAATGATCCTCCTAAGGAATACCGTGATCATCCCTTTCGTGGGGAGCGCGTTTGACGACAACGGTAATCCAACCAACCCAACGACGGATGCTGCAGCGACAGTCATGCTCGACGATCTCGAATGGTGGTCCAAGCTCCTCGCTGGAGCAAGAGCAAACGGAGAACTGCCGCCAGGTTCAGTTAGGCTGCGGTCGATTCTGGCGAATACTGCTAAAAGCTAGCTGGAGGTCTCAACGGAGCTTCACACGGAAACGATAAACGAAGGGCTCCGGCAGGTACTGCACCGGAGCCCTTCTACCAATGGGATACCTTGGCGAGGTCTTTAGGAACTGAATCCTTTATTTATCCCATTTTCATAGTGAAAACAGTGCATCTCACTTAGATCCCTCGACTCTCGCCGACGTCAAAGCTGGCCCGACCGAGGTCGAAGTCTGCGTTGAAGCTGCCGTGGTCGAAGGTGTCGTGGTCGTGGTGGTCGGCTGTGTTGTGGTCGTGGTGGTCGGCTGCGTCGTGGTCGTGGTGGAAGTTGTGGTCGTACTCGATGTTGTAGTCGTTGGGGCTTCTGTAGTCGTAGTGCTGCAGTTCTCCCCAGTCGTGGTCGTGGTCGGCTGTGTCGTGGTCGTGGTCGGCTGTGTCGTTGTCGTGGTGGTCGGCTGTGTTGTGGTCGTGGTGGAAGTTGTAGAACTGGAATCTAAAGAACCCGTTATCGTCGAAGCCGAAAGGCGCGGCGAGGCTACGCTGACGGAGATAAGCGGAGGACACTTCGCCGAATCGGTCCTGTTGGGACTGACCGGCAACGATGTTGTTGCCGGCGCGGCAAACGATGTCACCTCTGTCGTAGTGGAAACGTCCCCTTGGTTGGAGCTGTTCCGCCGAGCTGAAGCTGCTGGAGCAGTGGTAGAAGTAGTAGTGGTCACCGGTGCGGAGGGCAGTGAGACTCCAAGATTCGATGCCGCGGCTGAGAACGCCTTTTGAATAGGCTGAGGTAGCGAGCCTGACGCGGCAGCAGCGGACGCACCGGTAAACGCTACCGCTGTTGTTACAGCAATGATCGCCTTCACCCCTACGAGCCGAGCAAAGTAGGCGCGGCGGTCTACCCCTGGGCGACGCAAAGTGGAAGTCTCGATCTCCTCAGCCATCTTCTCGACAACAGACGATCCTCCCACTTCGATCTCCGGTGCCGAATAGGCCGCCATCTCGATCAGAGCATTCTCGAGATCAGAAAACTCTCTGGCCGTGGGGATTGAGCCGTCGATCAGTCGATCGACGAAACGATCGACCTCGTCATGAAGAAACCCGTCGTGTCCTTCGTTTGAGGTTCGATCGTCGTCATCCATAGCTGGTTAACAATCGATTTAGGGACAGCGATCGTTACGCTGAGGTAAAAAATCTCTTAGGAGGCTTGCGCTTTTTTTCTCCTGTAATCGCCTTCTCCAGGTTCTCCAGACCCCTGAAAAAAAGTATTCTCGCTGCGCCCTCAGATTTCCCGATAATCTGGGAAATTTCAAAATGAGACATCCCTACTATTACCCTAAGCGCGACCACCTCGGCCTGCGAAGTCGGAATCTGCGACAGCCACTCCTTGGTCCGGGAGGAGGATTCGTCTAGCAGGTCCTCCGGCCCCGGAACGATCTGGCCTGCAAAGGTGTCTTGGTCAACAACCATGAGTGTCGGCCTCGGCCGTCTGTACTCTTTGCGCAACTGATCATAGAGTCGTGCACGTGCGATCTGAAATAGCAGGCCCTGCAAAGAGGAGAGCTCACCTTGAAATCTCGGCAGGACTCTCGCAAGCGAGATCCAACATTCCGACGCAATATCTTCAGCAGAGCTGCAGCCAAGAGAGGACAGATACCTTACCAGTCCTGGGTTTAGGAGCGACCAAAGCCTGGACAGTGCATCTTTGTCGCCTGCCCTAGCCATCGCTATCGTGTTTACTGGATCAAAGGTAAGTCGATTGAACACTTATGTCAACGGTATCAGCAATGATGCACCGCCTCAGCAAACTGCAGTCAAATAACTACCTAAAAAGCCACAGTCAAGAACTATCAGCTATGCCACCCTGGCCGTCGCTCGCCTCCTCCCCAATTTCACAACTTCCACCGCCCCCGGCATCTGCTCTTTTATCTCGACACCGTGTGTAACAACAATAACCTGATTGAATCGAGCTTTCAGGCTATCCAACGCTCGGAGCATTACCGACCTGCGCTGATCGTCGAGGGGACCGAAAACCTCGTCAAGCACCAAAAGTCCGACCTGTTGCCCGAAACTGTGGCCAATCTGCTCAGATATCGCTATTCGAAAAGCTAAGTTGGCCAAGTCGCGCTCTGAACCCGAGAACCTTCCCAGGTCGTGGGGATGGCCATAATCGGAGATCCGCAGTTGCCAGGAGCCTGTATCGACCTCCAAACGATCGTATTCCGACTCGGTCAGCTCTGAAAAAAGAGCTGCCGATGTTGCAGCAAGGCGAGGGCCTAGAACAGAGACCGTTGACCGCCTAAACTCATTCAGATAATCCGCGACTCGCCCCAACAGCGCCGAACGCTCCTCCAACCTCTCGATTGCTGCTTGCGTCTCGCTAGCCTGCTCTATCAGGGCCTCAGCCCTCTCCAGCCTGCCTTCAAGTTGCACTTCACAAAGCCTGTCCTGCTCCAGCTCTTTCTTAGCCTGCTCGGCTTCTTGGCGAGCGACTTTCGCAGACTCGATCTGTTGCCGATAGAACATTGCGTCAAACCCAATCGCGGCAAGCTGCTGCTTCAGGGCCCCCAGTTCCTCCTCAACCGCTTTCTGAGTATCGAACTTGTGAGATCCCTCCATTAGGACCCGCTCCAGCTCGCGCTTCTCACCAAGTAGTTGAAGCCTGTTTGCCTGGGCAACCTTTGCCGCCTTCAGATTTGCCTGGATAGTAAGGTAATCACCCTGGAGCTTTTCCAAGCCAAAGCCATCTACAGCCTGAGTCTCGACAAGAGGTTTCAACATTGACGCTCTAGCAAGACCTCTCTCTAACGACATCCGTCTGTCACTCAGCTCTATTTGCAGCTGCTCGGTGGATGACAACTGGAGCCGTTGAACTCCAAGCTCTGTCTGTTTTGCCTGTATAGCTGCACTCTGCTCTCGTAGAAGGGTGCGGGACTCGCTTAGATGGTCGCCAAACCCGTCTCCCATGCTCTGTCCGCAGGTGGGGCAATTCGAGCCCGACTCCAGATTCACCATGAGCTCGACTGAATGACGCGTAGACTCGTAATTTGCGGTCAAAGAAGCTATCCCCAGCTCTAATTCACGCACGCTTGATCGCTGAAGTCCAGCTTTTCGGCTTATCTCCTCCAGCTCTTCCAGCGCTCTTTGGGCAACAAGCTCCAGCTCTTGAATTGACCGGCATGCGAACTCTCCCACAACTGACTCAAGCTCTTCTTTGGACCTTTGGATTCGAAACGTGTTGTCCAACGCGATCTTCAGGTCAGCCGCCTTTGCCTCAAGCTCACCAACGTTGTCCACGGTATTCACGGAACTCTCAAGTTCAGCTTCCAAAGCGTTCAGCCTGGCACCGATCTCTCTAAGCCGGCCAACCTCAGAAGTCAACTCGTCGAAAAGTCTGCGCTTCTCCTTTCCAACGGCTACTATCCGTTCGCTCTGGGTTTTTTGGGAGTCGAGAGCCTTTAATACAGCCTCGGCAGCTTCGGCTTGCTGACTCAAGCGCTGCGCATTTAGACGCCCCTTGTCAAGACGATCTCGAGCAAGTTTGATCTCAGTTGTAATCTGATCTCTTTCGACCAAAAATTTACCGATGTCTGGAGCGGATGCTCTAGCGAGCTTGAGCTGTTCCAGATGGGCGCGCCCGTCAGCTCGTGCAAGATCTCGTGCCTTATCCAAGGGGGTGATACCCAAAAGGGACAGCACCAGCTTGTGGCGCTCTGCCGGACTCGCATCACTAAAGGCTGACAGCTGCTTCTGCTCGGCAAAGACCGATGCCCTGAAGGCGTCTACATCCATTCCAAGTGTCGAATAAATAAATCGGTTTGTCTCTTTGACACCATCTGAGACAAGCTCGTTGTCAACCCAAACACGCGCCTTTACCAAGCCTCGGACGGATATATTTCGACTTACCCTGTAGAGGTGATCCTCGTGCTCAAATTCCACCTCGGTAACACACTCGCTTTCGCTTCCCGAAGTGCGCACATCTTGAACAGATGTTCTGGTTCTTCCATAGAGAGTCCACGGAATGGACTCGATCAGGTACGACTTCCCGGCGCCGTTGGGGCCGTAGATTCCAACGAGCCCAGATGGGAGTTCGAGATCTAAGCGGTCTTCGAAGACGCGATAATTCTCGAGCGATATCCGGTAGATCCTCATGAGGCCTCGATTGCCTTGTTGATGTACTCGATCCCCACCTTAGAAATCTTGACCTTCTCCTGTTCAACCAGGTCTTGACACCCGACAAAGCGTTCCCACTTGGCCGGCATGGACTCCAGCTCGGGAAGCTCGGCGTCCATCGCCGCAGAGAGATAAAGAGGCTCCAGCTTGAAATACAAAAGGTGGCTGCTCATCTCCCTTATCAAGGAGGCATCAACCATGCGGTAGGCTGCTGGGTCCACTCCATCGAGACGCAGCCTCACCACCGAATCCGGCCGCGAACCGTCAAGCTGGCGTTCGACAAGCCCTTCTAGCTCCTTTGGACCAAGTCCCAGCGCTGGAACGAAGCCAAGATCAACGAGAGGCCTTCGTTCTTTCAGGACTACGTGGAGGCACGCTCCCGAATCCGTGTCCAACACCGCGATTCCTTTCGGCAATTCCGGACTGTCTCCAAAAGAGAAGGTATCGGGAGAGCCCACGTACCAAATGTTCTCCTTGACCTTGGCATGGAAGTGGTAGTGACCCAGAAGCGCGTAATCTCCCTTGATCTCCTCAGCATCCAGCTCGATCTCGTTTATGTCGGCATGAGACGGGGCAAGCTGCTTCACTCTAGGGTGTGTCACGACCAGATTGACACTTCCCATGCTTCTGTTCGAAGATGCACTCTCCAAAGCCCCTCTGGTCTCCGCCTCAGAAAGCATCTGAGGGATTCCATGAACTCGAACGTCTTGGATGTCGAAGAACTCGTAGCTCTGCCGGTAGATCAACCCGAACTCTGGGAACACGTCATGCAGCGCCCCGTAGGGACTCTCAGTACCGTAGAGCCTCGGTGTGTCGTGGTTCCCGCTTATCGCAACCAGTGGGATAGCCGCCTCTCTAATGCGGAATAGCCCCTTCTGGACCGTTCTAAAGGATCTAAAAGATGGCCGAGGAAAGTCGAAGATATCCCCCAAGAAGACAATCAGATCGGGATTCTGCTCCAGCACAAGATCGATCGCATCGAGAAAGGAGAGCTCGAAATCCCTCTCCCGGACATTTACACCCTCATTGGCGATCGGATAGCTTGAACGACCCACATGAGCATCTCCTAGTGCAGCAATTCTCACCCGCAACTCCTCAATCCGGCAACTTTTCAAGGACAACGATATCCCGAGGTAGCGACAGAACGGTCTAGCGGTAGTGGCTCAAAAGTCATCTACACTTAACTTGTCGAGTTGGCCAGGTGGTCGCGGGAGTGATACTCCTGAGGAAGGTCGGGGCTCCAAAGGGCATGGTGCTGGCTAACGGCCAGTCAGGGCGACCTGAAGGAAAGTGCCACAGAAAGCAGACAGCCAGAAATGGCAACGGTGAAACGGTGCGGTAAGAGCGCACCAGCATAAAAGGCGACTTTTATGGCTCGGTAAACCCCACCAGGAGCAAGGCCAAATGGAGTTCGGTTGCCCGCCAGATCAGCAATGATTAAACTCCTGGTAGGCCGCATAGATGGATGGCCACCCACGTAGAGAGATCTACCGGACAGAACCCCGCCTACAGGCCAACTCGACCCTTACATATAAAGGATCCTACCGCACTGCTCGCAAGTTGGGGGCCGCGAGAACTCCCCCGATAGCGAGCGCTTCACGTTCTCTATCTCCAAAGAGGAAAGTCTGAGCCGGCACCCCTGACAGCTGCCATTCTCAACCTTTGCGAGAGCGGTTGAGCCAACCTGAGCATAAACGTCGGTGTACATCTTGAGAAGAGTAGGATCTATCGACTTGCACAACTCCGAACGCAGCGTGTCAAGCTCTGAGATCTGGATGCCAAGATCCTCGGCAATCTCCGAATTCTCTTTCCTCAGCCTTGACAACTCACCCTCACGCTCGGCACTCCGGGCCTGAACCTCGAGAACAGGGGATTCCAGCTCCTCGATCTCCGTCAGGACCTCGATCTCTTGGTCTTCCAGATCCGAGCGTTGCAGTTCCAGGCTGGAAATCTCCCCCTCGATCGTGGCTATGTCACGATGGGAGATGGCGCCGCTCATCTCCTTGGCCTTTATGTTCTTCACCTTTGCCATCAACGACCGAGAACGCTCTTCGAGCTCATCTCTCATTTCAACAAGGCCATCCAAGTTCGCTTTCAACTCCTTCAAAGTAAGCTTCAACGACCTCAGCTCATCTGCGACGGCCTTGGCACCCGAACTCTCATCAAGACCGCCGAGTCTTCGTTTAAGAGCCTGCAGCCTGAAGTCCAGATCCTGAACCACAAATAGCTTTTCGACCTCGGACTTATTCACCACTCATCACACCCTTCATCACGAAGCTAACCCGGGGATCCCTACCTCTTGCCGGGCCCTACAGCCGACGTGACACCCGTAGGTGCAATAGTAGTTGTCGTCGAGACGACCGATCCATTCCCATTTGTGGTGGCGGGCGCGGAACCTGAAGGCGTGGTTGTAGTCGTCGTGGCCGGAGAATTCGGAGGCGTGGTTATCGAGCCTGGCGAATCAATTGGGACTATAAACCTTCCGGGAGGTATCAAGGCCGGATTTGGTTGAGGAAAGGTCAACACCGGCTGACCAGAAAGCGCTTGGCTCATGTAGTCATGCCATATCCTCGCCGGATAGGTGCCGCCGTATACAGGAATCCCCCCGACGTCGAACATAGGAACCGATCCTGCCGGATCCCCCATCCATACGGCCGTCTCGAGCTGAGGTGTGAAACCATTGAACCAGCCATCCGTAAAGTTGTCGGTGGTGCCTGTCTTTCCCGCCACCTCCCGGCCTGGAAGCGCAGCTGCCGTTCCAGTTCCATATTGGACGACCGCCTGCATCACCTGGTCTTCGACCTCGACGTTCTGAGCGGAAAGTACCCGAACTCCCTTGGAAACTGTTTGTACCAGGGTATTCCCATTTGAACCGACAATCTTTGAGGTGAAATAGGGAGTGTGCCGAATTCCGTTGTCGGCAAGCACTGAGTATACCTCCGCCATCTCCAGAGGCGTAATGTCTTCAGATCCTATTGCCAAAGAGGGAACGGGGGTCAGATGACTCGTGACACCCATGATGTGAGCCATATTGACAATGTTCTGATCTCCAAGATTAACTCCGAGTCGGACATAGGCACAGTTGACGGAGTCAGCGGTCGCCTTCGTGATGGTCATCAGCCCATATCCAGGCTCCGCGTTGTGGACTATATATGGCGACGGCTTTACCCCAGGGATCACGAATTGACAGGGGCCAGTGCCGTCTATGATATCGTTTGGGCTGTAACCTTGCTGAAGGAGTGCGGCGAGCACGATGGGCTTGAAAGACGATCCGGCCTGTCTTCCGGTGCCACCAGTACCAGTGGCAACGTCATAACCGCCAAAGCCATGCGTTGGATTTCCAGATACGAGTGCCTCCACGGCTCCGGTATTCGGATCAATGCTGACGAGCGCTGCCGTGTACTTCCCATTGGTGTTTGGAACAACCTTCTTCACTGTCGCCTGAGCTTCAGACTCGTAATTGGAATTGAGAGTCGTATAAATCTGAAGACCGTCATTTTGCAAAGCCTGAAGTCTCTGATTCTGGTTGCTCCCGAGAACCGAATACTTCGGTTCGGTCAGGATCCGCTGAATCGCTTCCTGCACAAAAGCAGAAGGCGCGTTTATCGAAGGCCGGTAGGAAACCTTTGGCAATGGCTCCAATTTGTCCTTGTTTGCTTGAGCTTGGGTTAGATCGTGATATTGGACCATCTGGTCGAGAGCTATGTTCCGCCTAGCCAGAGCATTACCTGGATTGAGGAACGGGTCATTCCCCGTAGGATCTTCGATCAAAATTGCGAGCAAGGACGCCTGTGCCGTCGTGAGCTGGCCCACGCTCTCGTTGAAATAAGTCTTTGCAGCTGCACCGATGCCGTAGGCCCCGTCACCGAAATAGACGGTGTTTAGATACTTCTGAAGAATCTCATTCTTTGTGAACTGCCCCTCTATCCGATAAGCATCAATTGCCTCCTGAATCTTCCTCGATAGGGTACGTTGAGGGGTGAGAATCGTGTTCTTCACCAACTGCTGTGTGATAGTCGACCCACCCTCGAGGATGGTCCCCCCAGAAACGTCGGCCGACAACGCCCGAGCGATGGACTTCAGATCTATCGGGCCATGCTGGTAGAAAGTGTGATCTTCTACGTCAAGTACGGCATTGATGACATTTTTGGGAATTTGAGAAAGGGTTACCGGGGTTCTGAATCCGTTGGTCTGCATCACGTAGAGAAGATTTCCCTGCGAGTCGTAGAACTTGGAGGGGTAGCTCAGAGTTCGAAGCTGCAATGGAGTGGAGAGCGAACCAGGTTCCAGAAAAAGAGTCAGATTGGAAAGCGCGGGAAAAAGGAGAAGAGACCCCAAGCCCAAAAGCAGGCCGCCAAAGATCACCGTGAGTATGAGTTTCGATAAAACCCGCATATAGCTTTAGGATCCCCAGTTGCAGAACTGACTATTCGCCACTAAGACCTTACTCTGTTAAAGCAACTTCCGTCCGTCATGGATTTTCGAGAAGTCGACTGGGTCTTATCTTCGCTTCAGAACTTGGGCACGTAGCCCCCTCGACCCATCGCATAGGAGTCCTCGAACTCTATCGATTCGTCGACGTCACCCACGACGCTAGTTACCCAAGGGAGTCTTCCAGTGAGAATCCGCTCGATTCCGGCTTTGAGCGTGGTCTCTGATATAGCACAAGATGAGCACGATCCCACAAGAATGACCTTTACGACTCCCGTTTCAACGTCGGCAGACACGAGCATAAGATCTCCGCCATCGGATTGAACCGCTGGCCGTATCATCTCGATCAGGGCTTCAAGCTCCCTCTGCCTGTCTAGCTTCTCTTCCTCGGTTAGAACAGTTTCCACGTCATTTCTACTTTCTCGCCAACTACGACCATTCTACTAAGCGGCGAGATTTACACCTATTTAGATAGGACAAATTCTGCAATTTTTCCAGCAACCCAAATATGCCTACTAATGGCTGCCCTTGCCCAGCCTGGCCTGCGATGCTGCAAGCTCCTTCTCTGCATCAGCCTTGTTGCGCCAGCCCTCAACCGTCACGCTCTTACCTGGTTCAAGATCTTTGTAGTGTGAGAAAAAATGGGTTATCTCATCTTTAACTGCCGTCGCAACGTCGTCGACATCCTGTATGTGCATCCATCTAGGATCTTTCTCAAGGACGCAAAGAAGCTTGACATCGCGTCCAGCCTCGTCGCTCATCACAAAACTTCCCACAGCTCTTACCTTGAGATGACAGCCTGGAAAGGTCGGGACTTCGAGAAGCACAAGCGCGTCTAATGGATCTCCGTCCTCACCAAGAGTACCCTCGACATACCCATAGTCGCTGGGGTATCCCATGGGAGTGAAAAGGGTGCGATCCAACCAGACCTGGCCGGTGTCGTGGTCTACCTCGTATTTATTTTTCGACCCTTTTGGAATCTCAATTACGACTTCGAAACCCACGTCTACTCCAATCCTTAAGGTGTCCTGACATCTCCCGACGGAAAGATTCCGGGGAGTAATTGATATGCACGGTCGATCATGCCACTGCTTCTCTCGGGTTGGCACTTAGCCAAGCCGGGGTGCTTGACCCTACGGGGACTTCGCGTTCGCTTTCCCTCCATAGCCCCGTACCGCAAGTCCGGCGGCATTCGCTCGAGTGCTGGCACCCGCCCCGAATGAAATATGAGCAAAGACCGCTTGGATCTCGCGGATACCAACATGCCTTGTCCCAGATACAACCTCCGGCGGATGCGCACGCGTTTAGTCTACTCCGAGGATACGGCAAGTCCGTTTCCAAATCTCACCTGTGCCGACGCTGCTAGCGTTGCCAATTTGCCACCCTAAAGGCTGCTGTTTCCCTCGAATCTGCGACATGCAAGCGGCATAGAACTATCCGAGCTGGCACCGACACAGCCTCTGAAGAAAGGGCTCACCCGGTCACCAGTGTGGCCCTGGCCAGTGGTCCGTCACTAT
>JAJZIP010000334.1 GCA_021810525.1 Actinomycetes bacterium
CTGGAGCTGGAATCGTAATTGGAGGACTGCTCCTAACCGTGTTGTTCTCAACCCTGCAATCCCTGATGGGCTAGAGCGTCTACTTGGACGTTATTAGAACAGAGCGAATTAGAAACGGGGATATATGGGTTCGGTAATTTCCAGTTTGATCGTGGGAATCTTCAATGTGATCGGTAAAGCTCTGGCTGGGGCATTCCTGGCAGAGCTGAGCCTGGTACAGAGCTTTATCAATAATAGCCACGTAGTGTTTGGCGGGAACTTCGGCAATCTGATGCACTTCAATGTCATCGTTATTCCAGGACTGGCATTACTTGTCACACTGGTGTGGCTTGTGGCTAAAGGTCTGACTGGGGGCAACTCGAAAACCAGCACTGAAGACATCATCAAACGGGTTGTTGGAGCGCTAGTAATATCGCTGGCTCTAAGCATTATCGTCGGGCCAGTTGAAAACCTGATTGGAGCACTGGATAGCTCACTGATGAGCCTGGTAAATGTCAACACACACGGCTTACAGCAAGCATTTGGAGGCATTGCCACCATAAGCTCTATTGGAGGGATTGAGGATTCGATCTTTATCTCAATAGTGATTCTCTTTCTCGGCATTCTCATCGCCGGTGCTCTGATTATGATCCTCATCCTCGCTCACGCTGCTGTGTTTCTGCTGGTCTACTTCGCACCGTATTTCACCCTGTTTCGCAAAGACGGATTCCGAGAAATGGTTGAAGGAGTAGTCGCTGCGCTGTCGATGCCATTTATCATCACGTCGATATTGGCGGTCGGTATAGCCACCATGGGGGCATCTGGAACTACCTCTGTAACAGGTGTCGTCACTACCCTATCCTCGTCTTTTGGCGGCCATGTGGTCACGCAATCAATCGCTCTTGCGTCAAGTAAATCAATAAGTGCGGTCGATTATTTCTCTAACGCTATCGGTGGTCTTCTAATCCTAGGAGCGGCGGTATTCATGCCTAAATTCCTTCTCGGCATGATATTCCAGGCAGGTAATGCAATCCATGACGCTTTCCGCTCAGGCCACCAGCAATTAGCTGGAACAGCTATGAACGCCGCTTCACCTACTGGTAGCTCAGGCGGCAAGATAAGCGGCTTTCTGCACAAGAAATTAGGAGGTAACAACAATGGTGATAACTCATCAACACCTAATGGAACAGGCGCATATCAAAACCCATCAAGTACAAGATCATTACTTATTGACCAAGCGATGGAAAAGAATGGCAAATCATCAGTGGTTACGGTTCCGCCACGTTCTTCGGACGCACCAGCGCCTCCCTCAGACTCGCCGAAGGTAGATACAACCATACCTTCCAACACTCAAACATCACAACAGACCGACATTATTCCAGCGCCATCTGCTGAAAATACTCCAACAGAAAGCATTCCAGCCGTTGAGCCGAACCCGGACCTGGCTGTACCTACGCCACTGTCAGCAATGGACGGCTCTGGCCCAGAGCCGAACCCCGATCCCGCACCTGACGGGGATCCAACTCCAACCCCCGACTCAAAAGGTGGGATAAGGCGCATTATCCCCACCGGAGCTGTAAATAATGCAGCAAAATATGCAGCAGACCACTACAAGGGCACAGTCAAAGCAATTCCTAATGCGATTTCCTCAATGCCCCGTATTTCAGTGGAAAGCCCATTACATAGCGGTATTGAAGCTCGTGCAGCCTGGCGAGCAGCCAAACGGGAAAGTATTCAACAAGTTAGAGAAACTCGGGTGGCCAAAGAAAAAGAGGCATCAGTGTCCGTACCGGCTGCACCTGCATCCTCACCTAAACCACCTGACCCACCGGATCCACCCGATACCTCTCCTAAGTCCGCTGATGCACCTAAAACACCGGATACACCTAGTGAACCAGAGGCACCAGATACATCACCCAAACCACCTGATGCACCATCTCAGCCTCCGGTTAGCAAAAAGGACGGATAATGCGTTTACCATCCATTTCAGCTTCCTCCGTACCAAGATTCAGAAAGCGTCAACCACAAATTGCGGTGCCAATAGGCAAGCAGTTCGAGATCGTCCTAGTCTCTAGTGACCGAAAAGACCTGACACGTAAAGCTCTGAAGCTGATCCGCACCCCTGGGGTTACAGAAGTGCTTACAAGCAGTGAATCCGGCAGATATGCCTACTGGCGGGTTATCACGTCTGATCCAAAAGTGGATCTCGACTGGCTGGGAGAATCCATTCCGCATGTTTCGCCGATCTATTCCAAATCAAAAACCAAGGGGAGCTACTCAAAAACAACGCGTGGCACCTGGCGTGTGGCTATGGAACTTATTCCAGTCAAGTCTGAAGGGTTAGAACGGGCAAGGCTTATCGAGTACAGAGGTATCAGTGGAGTTAGCGTATGGATAGTCGGCGACGAAGTAAAAGTCGGCTTCGCACTCGAAGTATCGACCCCCATTGACGGCACTCAAATCTGCCAACTATCGCTTCTGACCATGGCCTCGAAGATTGGCGTGCGATGCGAAATAGTGCCCGATCCCAAATTTGCAGCACTCATCGAAAGCCTTTCCTTGGTGAAAGGCTAGGAAAGTGACTGCCGCTGTAGCCGTAATGCGTTCCAAAAGGGCACGTAAAGGACTGTTTCT
>JAJZIP010000335.1 GCA_021810525.1 Actinomycetes bacterium
GGAGGGAATTCCAAAACTCGCCGTCTATACGCTTGGGGCAGCTTGCGAGCGTGCCCACGCACAGGCCAAGCTCCTAGAGCTCTCTCCGGATGACATCATCTTGGTCCTCTCACCCGGGACCGGGCCTGCTAGAGCCGCGTGGCTGGCGGCACCGATTGCCGGGTCCTGTGTCGTGGCCATGCCTCGATTTGGAACCAGCAGCTCCCTAGAGCTGGCGGAG
This sequence comes from Actinomycetes bacterium, assembly GCA_021810525.1. Taxonomy (GTDB): domain Bacteria; phylum Actinomycetota; class Acidimicrobiia; order Acidimicrobiales; family Acidimicrobiaceae; genus SCQM01. The sequence continues at coordinate 221 of JAJZIP010000335.1, forward strand.
AAGTTGCGTGCGACGATGATCTGCGGGACTCCGGCTCAGCTGGCGATGCTTGCCGCGAAGCTTGAAAGGTTTGAACTCTCATCTGTGCGGATCTGGTACACGGCTGGCTCTGTGGTTCCCCCCACGCTCGTCGAAGAGTTGGAGTGCCGAACTTCGGGGGTCGTTATTTCGACCTATGGAGGCTCGGATTTTGGAGGTTGGTCCTCAGCCGATCTTCACAGCTCACGAGAGGTCAGAATGCATTCGGTCGGTCGGCCCAGGGGCGGAACGGAGTTCAGGATCCTTGGTGACAAGGGGGATGAGGTTCAAGTAAAAGAGATCGGTGAGCTGATCGGACGTGGACCCTGTGCGGTCAGCGATTTCCTCGGAGAGGAGGGACGCCAGGCTTGGAGAGATGGCTGGTTCCATACCGGTGATCTTGCCAGGTTTGACGCCGATGGCAATCTTGTGATCGTCGGAAGGCTCAAAGAGGTGATAGTGCGCGGCGGTGACAAGGTGAGTCCGATTGAGATCGAAGCACTCCTCCGGACTCATCCGACCGTGGCGGAGGTTGCGGTGATCGGGGTCGCGGATCCGATGTTGGGCGAGCGCATCTGTGCCTGCATAGTCCCGGTTTCAAACGATGAACCCCCTGATCTCGATGGTTTAAAAGCGTTTTTGGACGTCAAGGGCTTGGCGCGATACAAGGTTCCAGAACAGCTTGTTCTAGTTGACGCGATGCCGATCGTGGGCGACAAGATTGACAGAGTGCGATTGGCGAAGATGGTGAGTGCCGATGGTCACTTCGAACCGCGGTCTTTGCCTCTTGGGCCACCCATGGAAGGGCCCGAAACTCGCTGATTCCCGGACAGTGGTCTCGATCAGAACTCAGGCGTTTGCGCTGGACTCTTGAAAAGGGCGGAGATCTAGGTCTAAATGAAACAGACACAGCCTGCTTCGCGGTTCAGAATCGAAGTATGGCTGCGGCGCTAGTTTCTTGGAGTTCTGCTGCCTCCACTTGAAAGACCTTTCCATCGTTCAAAAGCGTATAGGCCGCTGCACATTCCAAAAGGTCTTCGGAGTCTTGCGAAGGTCCATCGAGCTCTTCGATCACCTCGGTGGCTGGATCGATCCTTCCCCAAATCGGTGGAGCGGGTGCTATGAGAAGCGTGTCTATCCCACCTTCCCGTGCAGACGCCACGACGTCGGTGATGAGTGTCGCTATACGTGCGGTCGGTGCCTCGCGTAGGCGGGTCAGTGCTTGCTGACGGGCGGTATCGAGATACGGTCTTATGAGAGGCCACACGTGTTCATGGAGCTCTCTTGGATTTTCATAATCCGCGTTGCCCTCCACGGTCTCCTCGATGATGTTTGGATAGCGGCTCATGGCTCGATAGAGAGGCGCGTAATATGGGACTGAAGCGAGCACGAGGGGGTGACGGCCTTCGGCACCGAGTCTCTCGACAACCCCGTGATCGATGGCACGCAGAAAGCGTTCAACGCTCTGTTTGTCTACCTCTCCTCCTACACCCGAGCCGAAGTACTGGATGGCTCTTCCAACCGAGCGAAAGTTGAATTCACGCCTGTATTCTTCGCCCTCGAGCGCCTGATCCATGCTGCCAGGGATCGGGCCAAGTTTGAGTTCGGCAATGCTATCTCTAGTCGCTTCATAAAGTCTCACGTGGTTTTGCGAGATCGCAAGCAAGAAGAAGCGGTTATCTCCTGCAAGAAGCGGGAGCAGAGGACGTATTAGAAACGAGGTGCCGGTGTTGATCGCCTTGGTCAGGGGCAGCTGCACTCGGTAGAGCCGGTGGAATGACGGAGCGCAGTAAAGTGCAAGGCCGTCAGCAGGATATCTCCAAAACTCACCGTCGTCTACCAGCGCTCTGTGCGGACCAAGGATCGCCTCAATCTCTGAGTCTTCAAGTCCCATCGAGCTGAGCTGGTCGTTAGCGTCGTCCAAGAGTTCACCAAGGAGAGTCGGGTCTTGCTGAGTGTCGGGGCCGCTTCGGTTGGTCCCCATGAAGATAGAAACACATGGTCCCTCATGTGGGGACGCCAGCTCCTTCAGATCTTCCGTGCCAACCAGGTCAGCCCCACCGATGCGAATCTGCTTTACCACAGTCGTCACCTCCGTAGAGCCTTCGATCAAAAATCCTGATCTTCAGCAGATCATTGTCGGGCTCGCTGCTCTAATGAGTGCCGAAGCCGGCTCATAGTGCGAATCATAGTTCCGCTTGGAAGGGCTAGTCCAGAGTACATTCACGATGATGAGCACGGAGTTTGCGTCCAGTCATCCTCGTGCCGGTCAATTCTTTGCCAAGTTGAACCACTTCTCTGGGATTCGAGAAGGGCGCCGTCTTCGGAACTCCATGTTAGGTGGATTTCACA
>JAJZIP010000063.1 GCA_021810525.1 Actinomycetes bacterium
CATTTCTTCGTGAGCCCGCCGAAGCCGTTCCCCTAGTTGACGATGAGTTGGTGGAGTCGATTCGCCAGCGGATCTGCTTTGACGCTTCAAGGGATGCCGAGATTCGGGATTATCTCATGGAGAATCCGGTCGAGCAGCTCAGGTCTCGATTGATTTGGTGGACCAAATAGAGCTTCCGTTTCGGCGGCCGGAAGACACCTTGCCCATCGCTCTCTGCGGAATTATGTTGGTAACGTGGTCGCAAAATTGTATTGGGAGGTGTCGAAGATGCAAAAGGCAGAGGTTGATGAGATCGAGATCGAATTCGATACTTTTGGAGATCGACGCAGTCCGGCTCTTGTGCTGGTAATGGGCCTCGGAACTCAGATGATCGCCTGGCCGGAATCCATTTGCAACGAGTTCGCCAATGCGGGATTCTTCGTGGTCCGCTTCGATAACCGCGACTGCGGCCTTTCAACCAAGTTCGATTCCTACGGGATTCCCAATATCTTTGCGGGACTTGCTGGGGACAGATCTAGCGCTTCATATTCTCTTGTGGATATGGCCAACGATACCGTCGGCCTGATGGACTTCCTCAGGATCGAGGCCGCGCATATCGTAGGGGTCTCCATGGGGGGAATGATTGCTCAGCAGGCGGTTATCGATCACCCTGAGCGCGTCCTTTCGCTCTGTTCGATCATGGCGTCGACTGGTGCCGAAAATGTCGGCCAGCCTTCCAGTGAGGTTGTGGCGGCACTTCTTCGGCCCGGTGGAGATGACAGAGAGTCGTCCATTCAACAGGCCCTGGAAATGGCGCGTGTCATCTCGTCCGAGAAGTACTTCGACCCCGAGATGGAGCTGGAGCAGATCTCCCGCTCCTATGACCGCAACTACTGTCCGGATGGGGTGGTTCGCCAGTTGATGGCTATCCTGGTATCTCCCGATAGAACAGAGGCGTTGAGAAAGGTGGCCGTGCCAACACTTGTAATTCATGGCCTCGCAGACAAACTTGTCGACCCTAGCGGTGGATATGCGACTGCATCGGCAATCCGTGGTGCGAAGCTGCTCACTTTCGAGGGCATGGCGCATGAGCTTCCAATGGTCCTATGGGGCGAAGTTAGTGACGCGATTATGGAAAACATTGCCCGTGCGAATCGGGTCAGTTAGCAGCCCGGCTAGGGGGGAGTGAGGGCTGTCTCAACACGCTGTGCCGGATTAGTGCGTAAGTGAAGCGGCAGCCTTAATGGGTTAGGGTGAGGGGTGTGAAAAGTTCTACGGGACCTCTTAGCGGTATCAGAATTGTCGAGTTTGCCGGAATAGGACCAGCGCCATTTGCGGCAATGATCCTATCCGGGCTCGGAGCAGACGTCGTCAGGATTGACAAGCCAAGATCGTTTGAAGCTCCGGCTGGAGCCGATTTGTTTACATCGGATGCAATGAATCGTGATCGTAGGTCTATTGCGCTTCTCCTACAGTCTGAGGCGGCTCTCGATATTGTCAAGAGGCTCATCGCCAAGGCCGATGGTATCATCGAGGGCTTTAGACCCGGGGTCATGGAGCGCCTGGGCCTCGGTCCCGAAGTTATCAGAGAGGTGAATCCAAGGTCGACCTTTGTGCGCATGACAGGATGGGGGCAGACAGGTTCTCTGGCTACTGTCGCTGGACACGACTTGAACTTCATTGGAGTGAGCGGACTACTGAATGCGATCGGCACCAAGGAGTCACCGGTGGTACCGCTCAATCTCGTGGGAGATTTTGGCGGTGGCGGGACCATGGCAGCAATTGGGATGCTCGCAGGAATTCTTAGAGCCCGCGTCACGGGTGAGGGAAGCGTAGTAGATGCTGCAATAGTTGACGGTGTGGCTCTGATGGGTACGATGTTCGAGGGGCTGATCGCCAAGGGGCTCTGGAGCATGGAAAGGTCGGCGAACTTACTCGATGGTGGGGCACCCTTTTACTCGATATATCGTTGTGGCGACGGGCAAGCGGTAGCCGTGGCGGCGCTTGAGCCCAAGTTCTTTGCCGAGATGGCGTCCAAACTTGGGTTGGCAGGTAAACCCGCCTTTTCCAGCCAGTATTCCAGGGAGACATGGCCGGAGATGAGAATGCTCCTCACCGAGACATTTTCCCAGGAGAGCCGGTCCCATTTTGAGGCACTTTTCGCCAATGCGGATGCCTGCGTGTCAGCGGTCAATACTTTCTCTGAAGCCAAGCTAAGCCCGTACATGACGGAGCGGCAGGTGTTCGAGGAGGTGCAGGGGGTTAGCCACCCTCGTCCCGCTCCCCGGTTTGAGAATTTCTCTCCATCTGTTTCACCGCCGCCCTTTCCCGGGGAACAGAGGGATGAGATACTAACTGAGTTAGGCTTTTCGGCCCTAGAGATTTCAAAACTCGAAGATTCGGGTGTGTTCGGCTAACGGAGGACCGATTGTTCTATGCTGGCAGAGGCATCGGTGGGCCTGTCTTTCTCCCACGCGAATCTCACCTGCTTGTACTTGGTCCCCCCCGTTCCGGAAAGACCAGGTCAATCGTAATTCCAAACATCCTCTTTTCGCCTGGACCTGTTATAGCTACCTCGACAAAGAGCGATCTATTAGAGGCGACGCATCGCGAGCGTGCGAGCAAGGGGAGGATTCTTGCATTAGATCCTTCGGGTGCCGTTCCCATTCCGCGCAATGCGGAGAGAGTATACTGGTCGCCCATAAGTCCAATTGGCAGCTATTCCGATGCTCTCGCTGTGACACGCGCAATGATCGACGCCTCGATTCTGATCGACGGGGGACGGGCTAGCTACTCACACTGGATCGAGAGGGCGGCATCTCTTGTAGCCCCTCTTATTCACGCTGCTCAGCTTGGTGGATATGAGATGGAGACCCTAATGGTCTGGTTGAATCGTCGAGAATGCAGGGATCCGGCCGGGATTTTGAAATCCTGTGGCGAAGAGCTTGCGCTGGATGCGCTTCGAGGTGTCATGGCAAGTGAGGAGCGGGAGAGATCCGGAATCTTTTCTACCGCACTCGGACTCCTTGGCAGTTACAGCTTTCCAGAGATTCATCAACAGGCACACCTGGCACGGTTCGACTCAAAAGAGTTCCTCGGTTCAAGAGATACCCTCTATGTCGTCTCACCATCCAACATCCAGAGGCTTGTGGCACCTGTGATAGTCGGGATGATCGACGAAGTGAAGAACCGTTCTTATGCAATGTGCACCGGCTTAGGCCTGGATAACAACAGGCCTCCGCTTAGCCTGATTCTTGACGAGATGGCGAATATCGCTCCGCTCGGTTCCATCTCGTCGATTCTGTCGGAGGGGGCGTCCCAGAAGGTGATGCTTCTTGGCGCGCTTCAGGATCTTTCTCAAGCCCGTATTCGTTGGGGTGAAGCAGCTCAGGGATTTCTGACCCTCTTTGGCTCCACCTTGGTGCTTCCAGGAATCTCAGACAGTGCATCGCTTCGTCAGCTTTCAATGATCTCTGGCAGGCTTGAGTTTGATTCCGTCGCGCGAAGTTATGGGGGATCACTTCTTGGGAAGATCATTGGTCCCCGTGGGGTGACCAAATCAGTCAGCTACAAGCCAGCCCTCGAGCCATGGGAGATCGCCCGTTCCGAGGCTGGCCAGGGCTTTCTGTTTAGACGGTCGCGGGAGGTCCGGAGGGTTAGCCTAGTCCCATTCGAAGAGCTTGAACCTATCGGTCTCCAATCACGGTTCAGACTCTGATCCTTCTGGGGTTCGCAATCGGCGTTGCTTTGCCTACGGCGGTGTAGGGCTCGGCGCTTGAATCCAGCTACTGGGCCGTCCTGAGGTTCTTCACGAGATGAACCGACGGGCAAGTGAGCGTCCTTGTGACCCCGTCAATCTGCTGGACCTGAGCTACTACTTCCATGCCGAGCTCCTCGATCGAGGAGCATTCGACAACAACTATGACATCGTACGGTCCGGTTACCTGATCCACCGATACCGTGTTCGGCAATCCCTGGCATTGTTTCGCGACCGAGGCCGAGAAGCCTATTTCTGTCTGTACCAAGATGAATGCCCTTACGTTCACTGCTGCTCCCAGGCTTCCTCGACCAATTGATTACCGCTTACATAACTTAGCCTGTTCTCCGTCGCTTGCATTGACGGAGGGGGCCTGGATCGAATGATCTCAGGGAATCCTTATAAAGTCGTTGAGCCCAGCAAGAAACATGTCACACGGACCGTTTGCGAAGTTCTCTGCGAAGCCCACATGGCCACAAAGGCTGGGATAGAGCTGGCGACAGGCAAAGTGAGAGTTCGTTTGAACGGTTGCGAACCATGGCCAGGATCTCAGGCGTTTGAATCTCAGATGTTCCACAATGAATTTCCGCGGATTTGCTCAAGAGCCAAGCAGGCCGTTGCATTTTCTCAACTCGCGTGGACTCGTTCTGCATTCAGGTCTTCTATACGCAAGACTCTGCCGCTATGGTTGCCGGGTCTGGTTTCGAGGTGTCGCTCTTGGTCGTATATGACTCGATTTTCCTATGGGGTAACCAAGCAGCCCGAGCCGGGGATCTTCTGCATTTACCTTCGGGAGGATTCAAAGATCGTGCTGGTAGCCGCGGAGTTCTATCTCCTCGCCCCGGAAGGTGATGCCGGGGTGGGATCTAAGCCGCCCGATGAGGAGTGGTGGATCCAGCCCCAGCGAAGCAAAGACTGACTCGACTCGGTCGGGATCACTGTGGCTGAAGATCAGCTCGTAGTCTTCGCCTCCATACATCGCCGTTTCCGACGAAGCTCCTAAGGCGACGGGAATATCGCTGAGCACCGCTCCAAGACCGGAGTTTTCGCAGATGTGATTGAGATCTGCTACCAGGCCATCGGAGACGTCGATTGCTGAAGTTGCTCCAGCCATCGAGATACCCTTGGCCTCCTTGAGACGTGCGGTTGGTCGGAGATGTCTATTCACGAAGGGGCCAACTGCAAAACGGTCTGTTCTCAACAATTCCAATCCGGTCGCAGAGCCTCCCAGCGGACCTGTCACGAAGACGTAATCTCCGCTTCTAGCTGTTGATCGCCGTAATGGTTCGCCGTAGCAGGAGCCAAGCATCGCCACTGAGACCACAATTGCCTCAGAAGAGGAGAGATCGCCCCCGGCTATATGAAAGCCGTACTCTTCGCAGGCTGTCTTGACCCCTCGATAAAAGTCTTCGATGGAGAAATGTCTGGGACAGGCTAGGGAGATCGTTGCATATCTCGGATATCCCCCCATGGCGGCCATGTCGGAGACATTTGTTGCCATTGACTTGTAGCCAATGTCAGCCTCTTTGAAGTAAGATGTCCGAAAATGAATGTTTTCAACCATCATGTCTGAAGCGAATAGATTAAGTCTCAGTTCTTGGAAATTTATGACGGCCGCATCGTCCCCAATCAGAGTCTTGTAGGGGAAGGAAAGGTCATTGGCCTGGTCGGAAAGGAGTCGAGTGATCTCGGAGATCCTGACAAATTCTGTGCCAGCCTCTTTTTCGCGCATGTGTCACAAGCTAGCTTCATTTAGGTGGTTGGGAATCAATTCGTGTAAAAATATAGGTGCTCTCGCCGAGAGTTGTCGTGCGGTGTCGAAGTATTGGGAGGCATCTCAGTTACTGAGACCGATATGAATCGAGGTATTCGCAGGGTGAAGTATCCAACAGAAAACAAAGAGCTGATTTACTGGGTTAATGAGATTGAGAAGTGGTGCGAGCCGGCCTCGGTCCATTGGTGCGATGGTTCCGGAGAGGAATACGATCGTCTAGCTCAGCTCCTAGTGGAAAATGGTACCTTCAGAAGGCTGAATGACGCAAAGAGACCCAATTCATACTGGGCCCACTCAGATCCGGCGGATGTCGCTAGGGTAGAAGACCGTACATTCATCTGCTCAACTTCCAAAAGAGATGCCGGCCCCACCAACAACTGGCGTGATCCGGTTGAGATGCGCGAGACCTTGAATGGCCTTTTCAAAGGTTCGATGAAGGGGCGAACCATGTACGTGGTTCCGTTTTCAATGGGTCCGCTTGGTTCTCCATTCTCTCATATAGGTGTCCAACTGACCGACTCGGCATACGTGGCAGTCAGCATGCGAATCATGGCCAAGATGGGTCAGGCGGTCCTGCATCAGCTGGGCTCAGACGGCGACTTTGTTCACTGCCTGCACTCGGTTGGATCTCCTCTTCAACCCGGCCAAGCTGACGTTCCCTGGCCGTGTGATGCGGACAACAAGTATATCGTGCACTTTCCTGAGACGCGTGAGATCTGGTCGTATGGCTCTGGATATGGTGGTAACGCCCTTTTGGGCAAGAAGTGCCTGGCGCTGCGTATCGCCTCTGTAATGGCCCGTGACGATGGCTGGTTGGCTGAGCACATGCTGATCATGAAGCTGACCGACCCCAACGGCAAGAGTTACTTCATCTCCGGTGCGTTCCCCTCGGCTTGTGGAAAGACAAACCTTGCGATGCTCCTGCCCTCCGTGCCAGGCTGGAAAGTCGAGACGGTCGGCGATGATATCTGCTGGCTACGGTTCGGTCCCGATGGCCGCCTTTACGGAGTGAACCCTGAGGCAGGGTTTTTTGGGGTAGCACCTGGTACGAGCAACAAGACGAACCGGAATGCCATGGAGACAGTTTCGGGCGACACCATCTTCACTAATACTGCTCTCACTCCCGACGGGGATGTCTGGTGGGAGGGGATGGATGGAGAGACTCCTCAGGAGCTGATCGATTGGCAGGGAAATCCCTGGTCTCCAGGGTCAAATACTCCGGCGGCGCATCCCAATGCACGATTCACAGTGGCTGCTGATCGTGCCCCTTACATTGCGCCAGAGTGGCAGGATCCGAATGGTGTGCCGATCTCAGCAATATTATTCGGCGGCAGGAGGGCTTCCTTGATTCCTCTAGTGACCGAGGCGAAGTCTTGGGACCATGGAGTGTTTCTCGGCTCGGTCATTGCGTCGGAGACGACGGCGGCCGCCGAAGGCAAGGTGGGAAAGCTCCGGCGTGACCCGTTTGCAATGCTGCCTTTCTGCGGTTACAACATGGCTGACTACTTCGCTCACTGGCTTTCGATCGGTCGAAAGGGCGATGCATCCAAGCTCCCGAAGATCTATCTCGTCAACTGGTTCAGAAAGGACGCGAACGGCAAGTTCATGTGGCCGGGATTTGGTGACAATGCCCGGGTGTTAGCGTGGATCGTCGCGCGTTTGGAGGGCAGGGTCGATGCTCAAGAGACCCCTCTTGGTTTCACGCCCAAGGCCGAGGACATCGAAACCAGCGGGTTGTCGATCTCTGACGAAGTCCTTTCTGCTCTATTCTCGGTCGATCCTTCGGAGTTGGTTGATGAAGCGGAGGATATAGCCGTTCACTACCAGCAGTTCGGAGAGGATCTTCCAAAGGAGCTCTCGGATCAGCTCGCCCTCCTCAGGCAGGCTAGCTCCAAGTAGTTTCTGACGGAATAAGTCCTTTGGGTTATTAGGGCTCCGCAATGCGAAGCCCTCTTTGAGATGACAGACTCGGTGTTGTGCCGTTTTGAATCTTAGTGATGGCCTTTTTCTGGGACGATTCTGGGTCGATTGATACTAGTCGAGGTGGTTGGCATGCCTCAAAACATCTCGTCCCGACACTCTTCGCCGGCCAGATCTGGCAGGCGGAGAGTCTGGCCACAAACCGCTTTCGGATGGACCAGCCTTCTCCTTGCGGTAATTGCATTTGCCTGCTTGGCGATCTTCCCTATCATTACCGTGCACTACAGGAGCACCTACCCGGTGGTGGACACCTGGGTGATGCCAGCGGTAGCCACGGTGCTTTTAGATCTGGCTGCTGTTTTGAATGTTGTTTCGTTCTGGCGCTCTCATGATAGGTCGTTGCTCGTCATAGGGGCAATGACGGCCACCTTGGTGGTTGGGGCGTTCACAACGATATTTGTCGTAGGTGAGGGGCTGGCTGGCGCGTAGCTCTCCGGCCAGATCGAATGCAGAGATCCCAGCGATTTGCGAGTGCGGCTTTTGTCCTGACGGCTCAAAAGGTCAGGGATGCATTGGACAGCAGGTCTCGGTGCAGCCGTTTAGGTCGTTCGAATCCCCCAGTGATTTCGGCTTCCTGGAAGGATCCAGAAGCTCCATGGTCAGATCGACTATCATCTCTACGAATTCGGGGGAGTCGGACGAGGTTCGCACCCTTGCCATTGATATTCCCAGGTAGCGAGCGGTCTTTGCTGCTAGGGTATCTAGGTCGTAAATTACTTCCATGTGGTCGGATACAAAGCTTATCGGAACTACCACCACGTTTCTGACACCCTTTGCTGCAAGCGATGCTAGTTGATACGATACATCTGGTGCGAGCCATTCTTGCGTAGGAGGACCCGATCTCGATTGGAACGCAAGTGAGTAGGGGAAGGTCACGCCGGTACTTTCCCGAATGCCTTTGAGTACAAGTTCAACCGCCCTTTCGAGCTGTCGCAGATACGGCGATGTTTCTGCCATTGAGCTCGGAATGGAATGCGCCGTAAAGACGAATTCCGCCCCACCGGGGTCGGGGAGGTTTTTCAGAGCCCCGACGGAGTTGCTCACAAGGGGGCCGATGAATCCTGGATGCGAGTAGTAGTGCCGGATCTTGACCACCTCAGGTGCATCGGGCCCCATTTTCTGCCGGGCCAGTTCGACGTCGATTTTGTACTGTCTGCAACCTGAGTAGGAGCCAAAAGCGGATGTTACAAAGGCGATCGCCCTCTTTTTTCCGTCCGCCCTCATCTGTTCCAGCGCGTCGGCGACGTACGGGGTGAAGTTGCGATTGCCGAAATAGATCGGAAGCTCGATTCCACGCTCTCCAAAAGCCCCTTGGACGCGCCTGATGAGATCCCTGTTTATCTCGTTGATGGGACTCTGGCCGCCTAGCATTCGGTATTGCTGTGCCACCAGCTCAAGCCGCTCCCGTGGCACGTTTCTTCCCCTGGTGACGTTTTCGAGAAATGGTATGATATCCGACTCTTGGTTGGGTCCGCCGAATGACTGAAACAAAAAGGCGTCGAAGTTCAATCTTGGAAAACCTACCGAACTGCTTTTTGGACCTTACCAACCTTGATGCAGGAGGTGCAGACGTTCATCCTCTTGGTCGTTGAGCCCACGACTGCACGGACTCTCTGGATGTTCGGATTCCAGCGCCTTTTTGTGCGACGGTGTGAGTGGCTTATTGTCATGCCAAAGGCAGGCCCTTTGCCGCAGATTTCACAAACCGATGCCACTATGTCACACCTCATGTCTAGACGCCGAAAATTGTTCGATTAATTCTAGGATGAATCGCAGGAAATGCGTTCGATTACAATCCCTTATATTAGCATTTGCGCCGATGGACCATGCTCAAGAGTTGTTTACTAAACAGTTGATAGAGGTTATTGCGACCTCAGCCGAGTTCTTAGAGCGCTTCAAGAACTCTATAAATCGACTAAACGTATATCCCGTTCCGGATGGGGACACGGGTTCCAACCTCTCGTTGACTTTTCAGTCCATGCTAAACGAGATCGGCGCTCTTGATGGCGAATCGATGGACATTGGGTCGTGTGTGAAGGCGATATCAAAGGGCGCCCTGATGGGCGCTCGGGGCAACTCGGGCGTGATATTTTCGCAGATAGTGCGTGGCTTTGCCGAGGGCGTCAAAAGGGCAAGCGACTCCGACGAGAGCTTCATTCGCGGAGTAGCCTGGGGATTGGATTTGGGGTCGGAACTAGCGGACAAGGCTGTGCTCAAGCCGGTCGAGGGGACTATCTTGACGGTAGCTCGCCGAGCTGCCGGCGTGATCGAGACCGATTCGTTTGACGAGGATCCGCTTGGATGGGTCCACCAAGTCAGGGAGACTGCCGTAGAGGCACTTCTCGACACCCCGCGTCTTTTGCCCATTCTGGCAGAGGCGAACGTCGTTGACGCGGGAGGGGCGGGTTTTGTCCTATTCATCGAAGCGATTGTCAAGATCGTGGACCCCGATTACCAGGAGTTGGAGATGCACTGGCTCGGAGTATCTGGAGCCGGGCGAAACGAGATGATCGGTGCCATTGCCGAGCAAGGCTCCCAGTACGGAGATGTTACGGATCTCAAGTACGAAGTTATGTTCCTCCTCGAGGCGACCGATGCTGCGATAGATGGCTTCAGGGAGGTATGGGCTGGTATCGGCGACTCCATAGTGGTGGTGGGGCAGGACGGGCTCTGGAACTGCCATATTCACACTGATGATGTCGGTGCATCGATTGAAGCGGGAATAGAGGCGGGCAGGCCCAGAAACATCCGCGTCACTGATCTCTCGGAGCAAGTGAGCGAGGAGCGATGGGTTGTGGCAGCACATGGCAGCGGCGCGCCGGATCCGCTGGGCGTCTCCGCAGAGGGTTCAGCAACTGCGGTGATTGCCGTTGCCAACGGTGAAGGAATCGGCCGAATATTTAGGTCAATGGGTGTCAACCGGATAGTGCTAGGGGGCCAGTCGATGAACCCATCGACTGCCGACTTGGTCGCTGCCCTGGACGAACTCGAGGCGGATCAAGTCATCATATTGCCGAATAATCCAAATGTCATTCCTGTGGCACAACTGGCAGCTGAATTGAGTTCGGGGCACGTTGTCGTTATTCCAACCAGGAGTGTGATCGAGGGATTCGCAGCGTTGATGGAGTTCGATCCCGCGGCAGGGGTCTCCGAGAACGTAGAGACCATGGTTGGAAGCGTCGCAAGGGTCGTAGCGGGAGAGGTAACACGCGCTGTCAGATCGTCGAAGTGGGCTGAAGGACGCATTTCCAGAGGGGACTACATGGGGATAGGAAAGGAAGGGATTCTTTCGGTCGAGCCATCCCTACTCGAGGCCTCCAGGAAGCTTCTTGAGATCCTCATCTTCCCGAAGGCAGAGATCGTCACCGTCATAGAGGGTGAAGGCTCATCGCAGGCGGTCACGAGAGAGCTGTCAGAATGGATCGCATCGAAGTGGCCGCATATCGAGGTAGAGCTTCACCATGGCGGGCAGCCCCTCTACCCCTACCTGTTTGGCGTCGAGTGAAGGTCTTGCAAATGATAAGTGTCACAACCGCGCAATATGCTTTGAGTAACGCAGATCCCTTTGAGCAGGCGCAAATTTTCGAGGTTCGATCATAAGAGAGCTAATTTCATTAATCGACCTGCCGGTCACACGGCTAAGTGGCGTAGGCGAGAAGAAGGCCAAAGCGCTCCAAGAGCTCGGCATCGAATCGATATTTGATATCGTCACATACTATCCCAGGCGATATGTGGACCGTTCGCGGCAGGCCTCTTTGGCAGATTTGGAAGTGGGTGAGCAGGCCCTTATTCTTGCCAGGGTGAGGCGTGTGCAGCTTCGTAGGACCCGGACCGGCAAGACAATGGTCGAGGTTGACGCTTTTGATGGCACCGGCTATCTGCACGTGGTCTTTTTCAATCAGCCCTGGCGTGCGAAGCAGCTATCAGAGGGAATCGAAGCCGCATTTTTTGGGAAGCTGGAGAGGTTCCGGCGTGTCACCCAGATGTCGAATCCGGTGGTGGATCTGATAGGTGACAGAACGGGGAGAATCGTGCCGATCTATCCTCAGTCGGAGAAGGCGGGACTTCCTTCCTGGGAGATTGCCAAGCTCATAGAGGATGCCCTTGTGAGAACGGGGGAACTCGCCGATCCTGTTCCTGAAAGAGTTCTTGACAGATTTGATCTCATGGGTAGGACTGCAGCGATCAGGGCAGTTCACAACCCTTCTGCCATGGCCGAAGCGTTGGCGGCTAGGAGGCGTTTGGCCTTCGACGAACTTTTTCGTCTGCAGCTGATGCTGAGAAGGTCAAAGGTGGAGACTGCCCAGAGTTCGAAGGGGATCTCCCATTCGGTTTCGCCTATGTTCGGAAACGTTGTCCATACCTCCCGCCTCAACGCCGGGCTGTTCTCCGACGAACTGGCGCCTTCATCGGAAGGGCCGGCTTCCCTTGTAAGTGAGTTTTTCGCCTCAGTTCCCTTTGATTTGACCGGAGCGCAAAAGCGCGCTCTCGATGAGATCGCCAACGACATGGGATCGCCAATTCCCATGCACAGGCTGCTGCAGGGGGACGTCGGTTCAGGGAAGACGCTTGTTGCGTTGGGCATGCTTCTAATGGCGGTACACGGCGGCTATCAGGGGGCTCTGATGGCTCCTACCGAAGTATTGGTGGAGCAACATTGGATCACTCTCTCACGGCTTCTTAGAGGATTCAATGTGCCGGGCTCGCATGGCAGCGGGCTATTCGAGGATAGCGAGAGGCACATCAAGGTGGAGATGCTCTCGAGCAAAACACCGGCTTCTGCGAAAAGAAGAATTCTAGAGGGCTTGGCTTCAGGCGAGATTGACATAATCGTCGGAACCCATTCTCTGATATCCGACGGAGTCATGTTTCATGCATTGGGTGGTGTGGTGGTTGATGAACAGCACAGGTTCGGAGTTGAGCAGCGCGCAGTCTTGAGGGAGCGAGGGCGAACGGGACATGGGCTAGATCCAGACGTACTCGTGATGACGGCGACACCGATTCCTAGAACTGCCGCCATGACGGTTTTTGGTGATCTCGATCTAACGATTCTTGACGAACTCCCGCCAGGCAGAACGCCGATCGTGACCCGTTGGGCCAAGACCGAGCAGGAGTACTCAAAGGTGATCGAAAGAGTCCGCTCTGAGGTGGCTGGCGGCCGCCAGGCCTACGTTGTGTGCCCTTTGGTGGAAGGTTCTGAAAGAGTCGTTGCGAAATCAGCTACAGAAGAGTTCGAGAGGCTGGATGCACAGGAGCTGAAGGGCCTTAGGCTCGGCCTCATCCACGGACAGATGCTGCCGAGGGAAAAGGAGATGGTAATGGAGGAGTTTCGCCTTCATCGTATCGACGTGCTCGTCTCCACGACCGTCATCGAAGTTGGCGTGGACGTGCCGAATGCAACGGTGATGGTGATCGAGAATGCAGACCGTTTTGGCATTGCCCAACTTCACCAACTGAGGGGCAGAGTCGGGCGTGGCTCGCAGAAGAGCTACTGCTACCTTGTCTGTTCAGCCGAGCCGGAAGAATCCAATCCCCGGCTCGAGGCACTGGTCTCCTCTACTGACGGTTTCTACCTCGCTGAAAAAGATCTTGAACTTAGGGGCGAGGGAACGATATTGGGGCGAAAACAGAAGGGTAGGAGCGACCTGAGGCTTGCCTCATTGGCCAGGGATCGCGATCTTGTGGCTTTGGCTCAGGCGGTGGCCAAGGACGTGGTCGGGGACGATCCAGAGTTGAACGCGTATCCGAATCTGATGCGCGAATTGCGCGCATTCCAGGACCCCGAGCAGAGCGAGTACCTTTTCCTCTCCTAGCGAGTTCGAATATGCGCTAACACTGACTATTGACCAGCCTTATCCTGGCAAGACCACCTCTCGCATCCGTGATCAATGCAATTCCTGCTTGATCCTCTCCAGCGTCGTAAACAGATTCTTTGTGCTTTTGCCGCTGATCCCTGTGCAAGGCTGGCTCAAGGTTCATTTTTGCTAGGTTTGATTCTGTGCGGGTGCTTACAGGAGCGAAGAAGAGTCGGAAGTTGCTTACAAACGTCTCCGAGGCTACCAGGCCGACATCATCAAGGGTGAGAAAGTCCATCTTCGACATCCTCTGGTCAAGATTTGGAATAGAGGGTAAGTCGGTGCTCGACCTGTTCGCCGGTACCGGGGCGCTTGGAATCGAGGCGCTTTCGCGAGGCGCAAGGGAGGCATACTTCGTAGATAGCTCGAGAGAAGCCGTAAAGGTCATAAAGAGCAACCTTTCCCGACTTGAAATAGAGCCGCACAGCTACACGGTTGTTAATTCGGATTACGAGAGCTTTCTGACCGCTTACCGCGGTGAGCGTTTCGACATTGCTTTTCTTGACCCGCCGTATGCGTTCAGCGACTGGGATGAACTATTGCTCATGGTGCCCGCGACTATCATGGTGTGCGAAACTGGGAATCCAATACAGCCTCCATTAGGGTTGGAAAAATTGTTGGAGCGGAAGTATGGAACTACAGTGGTGACATTGATCCTGGGGTCAGATTCTGGTAGCTGAGAAAGGTGCTGTGAGTTAGTTGATAATCGCTCTTTTTCCTGGTTCGTTTGATCCATTCCACAATGGCCATTTAGAGATAGTCGAGAGGGCATCGCAACTTTTCGATAAGGTAGTAGTGGCTGCAATGCGGAATCCGCAGAAAGCCGGACCGCTCTTCTCACTCGAGGAGAGGGAGGCGATGATTGAGAAGAGCGTCTCTCATATTGGCAACGTGGAGATTGTAGGACTTTCGACCCTTGTGGTTAGTCTCGCGAAAGAGATGGGAGCATCGGTTATCATCAGAGGATTGCGTGCTGTATCCGATTTCGAGAACGAGCTTCAAATGGCACAGATGAACAGAGAGCTTTCAGGTATCGACACCGTGTTCATACCGACGAGTGCGGAGTTTTCTTTCCTTGCGTCGCGCCTGTTGAGGGAGGTGTGGCACTATGGCGGAGATGTCTCTTCGATGGTGCCTAAGCCGGTGGCGATGGCTCTCGCCGAGAGTGCTCGCTGATTGACATTTAAGTTTTTCATTCCAGTTAGGTGGGGCATTGGACGACGACGGGTATTTGGAACAAAGCATCACATTAGAAGAGGCGCTTTCTGCCATAGCTGAGCTGGTCGAGAATGCGAAGGCGATGCCCCTTTCGGCTTCGGTGCTCGTGCCGCGGGATGAGATTCTGTTCCTGGTCGATGCCGCCTTGGACGCGTTACCAGTTGAAATTCGCAATGCACAGCTGATACTTAGAGAGAGGCATGAGATCGCGGAGAAGGCTCGTTTCGAGGCTGACGAGATCATCGCCGCAGCAACCGCGAAGGCAGAACGTCTGGTGGCTAGAACCGAGATAGTGCGACAGGCAAACCAGAGTGCCAGTAGAATGATTCAAGCAGCCAAAGAAGAGGCAGCCAGACTTAAATACGCTGCCCAGGATTTCGTGGACCAGAAACTGGCCGGTTTTGAAATTGCGCTTGAGGCGATTCAAAGATCGGTGAAAGCGGGAAGATCGAAGCTCGCTCCAGCAGTGGACGATCCCTTTGATCCCGATGATCCTCTGGGTCAATCCGATGCTGCTGAGTTGGATACAAGTTCCTTTTTTGATCAGGATTTCGAATGAGTTCAAGACATCTTTATGCCATGGGGATCACGCGTTTGCGAAAGGATCCCGGAATGGTTATCAGCTTTGAGTTCAGCGGCACCATTCCAGACCTGAAAGTGGCTTCGTCATACGTGGATGCCGACGAAGAGATAGTTGCAGTTGGCACCGCTGAGTCTGTCCATGGCGGGATAATGATAACGGGTACAATTTCAACCAAGTGGAAGGGCGAGTGCAGACGTTGCCTTGGACCGGCCTCTGGATCGCTCGAGGTTTTCGTCCGAGAGCTTTTCGAAAGAGTTGAGCCCGACTCACCGCTGCCATTTGAAGGCGAGACATATCCTTATACTGGAGACGTCATCGACCTCCAGGAGATGGTCAAGGACCAGGTTCTGTTGGAACTCCCACTGGCTCCGT
>JAJZIP010000336.1 GCA_021810525.1 Actinomycetes bacterium
GAGTTTGGTCAGTCCTCGCCGAAAGTTTTGCAAGGACCCACCGTTCCACTCGTGCCGGAATGTGAGTTCTTCCACTTCAGTTCGAGGAGGGTGCTTCCGTCGAAAGCTTAGGCCTAAGCGGTGAGGAGACCTTTGACATCATCGGAATTGCATCAGTATTCGACAGCAGTGGAGATGAGCTGCAAATCTTAGCGGATGACCGCAAACTTCCGGTGCGGGCACGAATCGAGACACCAAGTGAACGGGAGCATTTTCGCCATGGTGGCGTCCTTCCCTTTGTGCTTCGAAAGCTGGCGACCACCCGTCCGCCGGCGTAGTAGTAGTAATAATCAATGCCCGGTGGCAGTTAGAAAATTGGATACATGAGCCTGCAAAGATTGAGGCGCCTAAACATCGTTCCCGGTGACGATACTTGAGGTAGTTACAACCTCAAGTATCGTTGTGGACTAACTGCCAACTGCGACACAGTTAGGGCGGTTCTCTAGGACGTGAGGAGCGCGTGGCGGAGTTTTCTAGTTTGAGTGCAGGTGAAAAGCCTTGGCGCTAAAGGGTTTGGCGTAATCAGGGCTAGTTAAAAATGCAATTATCCCGACTCGCCGCCAAATGATATGAACATCATTGTCACACAGTGGTTTGCCGTATTCGAATGTCACTCGCCCGTTTCCGGACCAAGTCATTCCAAATACGCCAGGCTTACCTTGGATACCTTTGACTCTCAAACTTTTCCGAAACAAATCTTTTTGACTTAAGTCGGTCACAAAGTCATTCACCGCGGCTAAAAACGCCTTTTGCCCATCCGGAGTAAGGCGCTTGGAGTCTGACCAAAAACGTGCCAGCCAAGCATAGGTAGGCATGAACTACTATTTCGCTCCACGCCGCAGAGCGGCAAGAAACTCATCGCCCAAATCGAATATTTCAATTCTTCCAGCCGAGAGATCATTATCAGCCTCGTGTTCCCCATCCTGCCACTCAGGAGACCATAACCAACTCTGCGTAGCGTCGATAATCTTCTTCGGGCGAACCAATATACCCTCTTCAGTAAGTTCCGCGTCCAACAAAACCCCATCGACGAGATGAGAGGCTTTAGGAATTTCGACCGGCAACGTTAATTGACCTTTTGCTCGCAATGTCATACGTGTCATATAAATATATCTTTCTATCTGAATGGCCGCGGACTCCGGTGACTGCATTTATGCTATCATTAGGAGTATGAGAGTTGCCAAGGGAAGGTACAAAACAACAGAAGGCGGCATTGTGGCTCTGGCCCGGACTACAGCAAATCTTACTCAGCGAGAACTGGGTCGCTTGTCTGGAGTACCTCAAGCCACTATTGCTCGCATTGAAGCGGGAACAGTATCACCCAGATTTGAGACCATCTCTCGGATTCTTGCTGGTGCAGGACTTGAGATGAGGATCCAAATCGCTGAACGTGATGCCCATGACGAGGTGCTTGAAGCTCGATAAAATAGTCTGAGCGAAGATGAAAAGCGTTCAGTCGACTACCAGCATCAGATCAATTTACGTGTGTTTGGCGAGGCTGGCAGAAAAGCCAGGTTACCTAAGAAGGGTATTGCGTGACTCGCCCGGTTCTCAATCCTACTGCCATTCTTGAGGTCTTCAATAAGCACGGAGTTGAATACGTGTTCTCGGTGCCTTTGCTGCTCAGCTCCATGATGCTCCGATTGACCCTACTTTTGACATAGATTTCACTCCGTCCAGATCCTCTGAAAACTCCACACGTCTTGATGCAGCACTAAGCGAACTTAATGCCAAGATTCGTATTCACACAGCTCCTTATGCACTTCCATTTGGCCATAGTCCGGAATCGATATCCCAAATGGAGGTGCTCAATCTGACTTGTGAGTTTGGGGATTTTGATATCTCTTTCGTGCCCAGCGGTACTACTGGTTACGATGACCTGAACCTAGCAGCTCACTCGATTTTAATTGGGGATGTCTCAGCACGAGTAGCCGACCTCACAGACATAATTCGCAGCAAACGTGCTGCCGGCCGCCCTAAAGATTTAGCTGTCCTACCCGCTTTATGCGAGTATGCCAAGAAACTTGGACTCTATGGTAACCGTGGCGAAAATCCAGATTCCGGAACGTTAGGATAGTCTGTAATTCTCGTCATCTTCCAGGACTTAGCCTCGACTTGACTATCTGACACCGGTATGTAGGAGCCAAATATGGGAAGTATGTCCTTGTCCAGCTAGTTTTCCTCCTCGCTGATTGCCTCGGAATCGATTCAATTGACAGTCTCACACTTTTAGTCCGTCCCATTGACTCACAACTGGAAACTCCCAATTATCAACCACCCCTTCGCGGTTTGACTTCGGATCTTTGAGCCTTCCGACCTCGCAGTCTGAAATCGACCTCATTATAGAAATCCAAATCGATCCAGCGTTCATGCCATTTAGCCACGTCATCTCACCAGCTCGGACTTCCAAGGTATTAGGTTGTGTCCCGAATATTGTGCAAATTCCACTAGCTGAATAATCAGTTGGCGGTGGCCATAGTTATCTAGAAATTATTAGAAAACCAGAGCCCCAAGTAGGCACACCATGACCACCAGCAATAAGA
>JAJZIP010000064.1 GCA_021810525.1 Actinomycetes bacterium
CGAGTTTGCGGAGCTGGGGATCAGGGAAAGCTCAAGGAGAAAGATCTTGCTCGAAAACGCATGTGCGCTCTTTGGCATTGAAATACAAGACAGTTCTCCGCAACGCTAAGTGGAGAAAGGGTCGGATTGGGGGAGAAATAGAAGGGACATCTCAGAAGTAGCATCGTATAAAGGCTGTGCGGCTGATCGAGCCTGCCTACCTGACAGATGGGGATTCTCTATCCCAGCTCGACGGTAAAGATCTGAGCTCGAAGCCCAAAATTGACAAGATATTGGAATCTCCAACATTGGGGGAAGAAATGAATGTTTGGCGTCGAAACCTAGGCGTTTCGAATGGTCAAGGGAAAAGTACCGGTGTCGTAAAAACTTCACCGATAGCTGGTGCTAATGCCGGTCGAAGGAGAGTAAATAGGAGAGTGTTGGCGGCTGCCCCGCTGATCTCTGTCGTTCTTTTGGCGGCTGCTTGTGGAAGTGCAAGCTCAACGCCGGCGAGTTCGTCGACAACTGCTGGAAGCACGGCTGCTACAGCTGCGAGTTCGAGTGGCAACGCAAGTCTCAAGGCGAGTCTTGCCAAATTGGAGGTGGCACCCACCTTCACGCCGCCTGGACCGGCTTTTAGCGCATCGAAGCTTGCTGGGAGCAAGATTGTGACTGTTGACTGCGCACCATCGGCGGCTCCGCCTGCTCAGACCACAGCTGCGACAGTTGCCGCAGGCAAGGCTGCAGGCCTCAACGTGACCGTTCTCGCTGGTGGAAACGAGGACATTCCGCTTGACACGCAGTTCATCGATCAGGCCATAAACCAAAAGCCGATCGCGATAATCACGGTCGGGTGCACCCCACCTCTGCTCACGGTACCGCTACAGGCAGCCAAAGCGGCTGGAATCCCTGTCGTTTGTGCAAACTACATCCCGCCTACCGTGGGAGCTCCTGGGCAGGGATGTGGTCCGTTGGCCTTTGGTGATGCGATGCAGCCTGCTTCCGAGGGTACCGTTCTGGCTGAGCTCATAGCCCTTAACGGCCCCAAGAATGCGCAAATAGGCTTCCTTTCGGCAGATGAGATCGCCGGCTCGCCTGCCGTTGAGAAGACATTCAAAGCAGGGCTGGCGCAGTACTGCCCGAGCTGCAAGATCACAGCTATTCAGAACGTAAACCCGGGCAACTGGGTCACCTCGCTGACTCCAACTATAAATGCAATGCTGGTGGCGCATCCTAACCTCAACTATTTGATTCCCGTCTTTGACGGCATGACGCCCTTTGTCACTGCGGCGTTGAAAAGCTCTCCAGCTGGTAAATCGGTAAAGGTTATAACAACTCAGGGAAGCATCGGCGCTGCTATGACGGATGTCGAAAACGGCACGTTCGTAGCTGATGTGGGCTCATCCGACACCTGGGTGGGTTGGACAGCGATCGATCAGGCAATGCGGGCCGCCCTCAAGCTGCCGCCCGAGACCAATCCGTCGGTACCAATCAGGCTTGAGACTGCGGCGTCTCTTCAAGGTGCGGATCCAACCAGTGACTCCGCAATCTATGGGACCAGCTATGTTCAGGGATTCATGAAACTTTGGGGCCTGGGCTAGAGATGAGATTCACGGGCACGAGGGGCATGAGTCTCGGTGATCCTGCGGCTTCCGATTATGAGAGCCGAATCGAGATCTCCCCAGCCCCAGCTGTCGGCCCCGTCGGTGGGGCGGGGCATATAGCTGGGCCGAATCGACATGGATCGGAGGCCGTTCGGTCCTTCCTCAAGCGATACCTTGTGGCGATGCTAGTGCCGCTACTGTTCATTCTTTTTTCCTTGCTTGCGCCTTCTACTTTTTTTACGGCGTACAACATTCAGACGATCCTGACCACTAACGCGGTCCTGATCATTCTCGCGGTTGGAGAGACCGCAGTTCTTGTGACTGGGGAGTTCGATTTCAGTTTCGGTGGAACTCTTGGTTTGACAGCGGCGATAGTGGTCATGATGATCAGCAATTTGCACGGAGTGAGCAGCGGCGAGGCAATCTTGGTATCGCTTTTGGCAGCTTTGCTTGTTGGGACTTTGAATGCATTCTTCGTCATAAAGCTGCGCGTGAAGTCATTCATCGTCACGCTTGGAATGGGAACGTTGACAACGGGAATTGGACTTGGTGTCACCGGCTCGCAGACCGTCTCCAATCCGTCGAAGTTTTTGACGACGGCAATGACCAAACATCTGTTGGGTGTTGGCCTGCCGTTCTTTTACGGACTGGTTCTGATCATCGCGCTGTGGCTGATCTTCGAGTATGTAAAGACCGGTCGCAACATGTATTTCGTCGGCGAGGGCCGAAAGGCTGCATTTCTTGCAGGAATCCATGTGAACCGGATCCGGGTCGGCGTATTCATATTTTCAGCCCTGTGCGCCTGGTTGGCAGGGATGGTGATGCTGGGCCAGACCACGGCGGTCGACGCGACCTACGGGGGGCCCTACCTGCTGCCCGTCTTTGCATCGGTATTCCTCGGCTTCACGACGATCCGCGCAGGCAGGTTCAATGCTCTCGGAACTCTGATAGGGGTTCTCGTGCTTGCGATTGGAAGCACTGGTTTAGAGATCCTGTCGGTGGCGTCATGGGTGACTCAAGTGTTCGACGGCGGTGTTCTCATCGTGGCGGTCGCACTCGCAAACATACTTGGCGGCGAGCGGATTGACCGGTGGCTGTAAGGGCAAGGAGCTAGAGCTCCGTGTCGAGAGTCAGGCCCCTCAGGCTGCGATAGCTGGGTTCGGGTTAGGTGAAGCGCAGGCTAGACGTTGCACGAACGCCAATCGGCGGGTTGTGCTGCGCCAGCCCTTGCGCATGGGGTCGCCGGTTCTGAGACGACTCGTCGAAGCAAGCTGCGGTCCGAGTATTGAAAAGGGGTAGGGATGGCAGGCGGTGGCAGTGCACTTGAGGTCAAAGAGCTTGAAATGAGATTCGGTCCTGTGACGGCTCTGTCCGGCTTGTCGCTAGCGATCGATCAGGGAGAGATCCATGGAATCGTTGGGCACAACGGCTCCGGCAAGTCCACCTTTGTAGAGATACTTGCGGGAAGCCATGTTCCAAGCAGCGGCCGGATGGAGCTGTTCGGAAAGCAAGTCGAATTTCCTGGCACCACTCGGCTGAGAGAGAGCTATCCTCTGGTGGTTGTTCATCAGGATGTGGGGCTGGTCGGATCGATGTCGGTGGTTGACAACTTCAGGGTCAACCGGTTCAGGCCTGGCCCTGTGGGAACCATTCGCTGGCGAGACGAGCATCGGTTGACCCGAGAGCGCCTCAAAGCTCTAGGTGTGGAGATCGAACCAAAGAGATTGGTGGAGGAACTCAGTGCATCAGATCAGGTACTCCTGAGTGTTGCTAGGGCCTTGATGGACCTAGAGGAGATCCGCGAGCGGGCGACGGACAAGAGCCAGTCGATCATGATACTTGACGAGCCAACGTCGAGTCTTCCTTCGGGAACTGTCGATTCTTTCTTGGAGACGATCAGGGATGTGAACCGAACCCTAGGAACCACGGTGATAATCATAAGTCACAACCCGCGCGAGATCATGGCTCTGAGCCATAGGTTTTCGGCTCTGAAAAACGGGACTCTCGTGGGCACATACCCTACCGGTGAAGTCAGCTACACTGAGCTTGCTGCCCTCATGGCTGGTCAGAACGAAAAGGATTTCGAATTGGCCGGTACAGTCAAACGTAGCGGCAGGGGAGTCAGCCGAAATCCCAAGGCGCCAAAGATGCTCAGCGTCAGCGATTTGCGGGGAGACAGAGTAAAGGGAGTCGACTTTGAAGTCGATTCCGCAGAGATCGTCGGTATCACGGGCCTTTTGGGCTCCGGATACGAGGACATTCCGTATCTTCTGAGCGGCTCTCAAGCCAAGGAGTCGGGCCGCGTTGTCTTTCATGACCGGGAACTCGAACGGATCAATCCGCGCAAATTCAAGGATTCTGGCGCCATTTTGCTTCCGGGCGATCGACAGCTTACCAGCGGAATCCAGGCCGCCA
This sequence comes from Actinomycetes bacterium, assembly GCA_021810525.1. Lineage (GTDB taxonomy): Bacteria > Actinomycetota > Acidimicrobiia > Acidimicrobiales > Acidimicrobiaceae > SCQM01. The sequence continues at coordinate 3,999 of JAJZIP010000064.1, forward strand.
CGGTCCGTGAGAACATGACAATGGGACATCTCGAGCCATTTGTACGTCGAGGTTTGCTAAGGCATCGGAGCGAGCGTCAAACGGTTGGCAAGATGATGGAAAGGATGCGGATTCGCCCTAGGAATCCCGACCGGCCGCTGAATGAGTTTAGCGGCGGACAGCAGCAGAAGTCGCTCATAGGGCGGTGCCTGCTTCGCTCCGCAAAGCTGATAGTGATTGACGAACCGTGCACAGGGATCGACGTTGGCGCGCGCAATGAGATCCACGCCACTCTTAGGGAGATTGCGGACTCCGGATCTGCTGTCCTGATCACTTCATGCCAGTATGAGGAGCTGCCCATGGTCTGCGACCGGGTGATAGTTCTTCAGAACGGTCAGATCGCCGGAGAGCTGTCTGGAGACGAGGTCACTGAGGAAGCGATACTAAAGCTTTGCTATATGGACGCCGAGACGTTTGCCGGCTGGCAGCCCAAAGCTGACAGGTCTCGCGGCAGCTGAGTCCGAAAAGGAGGTTTCCATCGATTTTCGATGCTTGAGTTTCCAAGCCGCCCGGCCTTCTGGCAACTTCGCGGCCACAGGGTCGGGGGAGACGGGGACACCGGCTATGGCGTGTGTGATGTCCAAAGCAAGGGGCAAATGGTGAAATTTAGCAGTTCACGCGGTCAGTTCAAGTTGATCTCAGTGGGGGAGCGCGAGGAAGGAGAGAGGGATTGACGTCAGAAGGCTCGTTTGGCAATGCTGGTCTGTCTTTCCAGAATGTGTTGGAAATATTGGAGGTCGTCAAAGGCAGCTATTGGGGGGACATAGAGGTTGAAATCGGAGGCAGCCGACTCAAGATCACCAGATCCGAAACGCGCAGCGGTGAGAGCGCCGGCATGGAATTGGAGTCGTCGCTGGAGGCCGTTGGATCCGAGGTAGACGAGGCCGATCTTTCTAGGCCTGGCCCATTGGGGCCTCAAGGTGGACAGGTAGAGCTCGAGACTGATCTCGAGACTGATCTCGAGGGCTGGATAGCTGTGAAGCCGGCGATGGCCGGGATCTTCTACAGCTCGCCATCACCTGGGTCGCCAGCCTTCGCCTCCGTCGGCGAGACGGTCAAGGAGGGACAGCAGCTTGGAATTGTCGAGGTCATGAAGCTTTTCACTCCCGTTGTTGCTCCGTGCTCGGGAGTAATCCGCAAAATTCTGGTTGGAAACGAAGCGTTCGTCGAGAACAACGAGACGATCATGTTCATCGAAGCGATTGCAGAGTGAGGTCCAAATTGGAAGGGAATGATATTTCAGTTGCCGGCGATCACCCTCAGCAGGACTCAGAAGCAGTGCGAAAGAGAAAGCCTCTTCGCTTTTTGGACGAGACGCTGCGCAATGGCCAGCAGTCGCTATGGGCCACGCGCATGAAGACGAAATCAATGCTGCCTATAGCTCCGGTGATGAACGAGGCCGGTTTTGACGAAGTGTGCGCAATGGCGGGTGTCTCTTTTGAAACGTCGGCCATGTACCTTTATGAGGATCCGTGGGAGCGAATGAGACTCCTCCATCAGCAGATGCCGCAGACGCAACTTGACGGACTCGTAAGAGCAAGGAACCTTTGGGGATGGAAGAGCCAGCCGTACGATGTCCAGGAGCTGTTCTTGAAGACCCTTTTGCGCAATGGAATGCACAGCATAAAGGTGTTCGACGGGCTGAATGACTACCGAAATCTGGAATGGCTTGTAAAGCGGGCCAAGGGCCTCGGCTTCAAGGTGAAGGGTCTGATCGGCTTCGCTCTGACGCCTGCCCACACAGACGAGTACTTGGCTCTGAAGGCACAGGAGCTTATGGATCTGAAGGTGGACGCATTGGTCTTCACTGACTCTGCCGGGCTCATGTACCCCCAGCGATGCAGAACCGCGGTCACAGCGATAAGAGATGTGATTGGCGACACGGAGATGCACTTCCATTCTCACACGATCACTGGATTGGCCAATGACTGTTACCGAGAGGCGATTCGCTGTGGTGTCGACGTAGTGTGGACTGCAGCAAGGCCTCTCGCATATGGAAAGGCGGTGCCGTGGACCGTCGACGTGATTCGTATGGCTCACGAGGAAGGCAGGCCAGTCTTTCTCGATGAGGAGAAGATACGCGAGATTGACGATTGGTTTTACTGGGTGGCGCACGAGGAGGGAAAGCCGATACCGGAGCAGGTTCGTTTTGACCCGGCGTTCTACCAGCAGTACGCGGGGCATCAAATTCCCGGAGGGATGTTTTCGAATCTTGTGAAGCAGCTTCAGGACCTAGGACTTGAAAATCGCCTCTCTGAAGTCTTGGAAGAGACTGCGCGAGTGAGGGCCGAACTCGGCCACCCGCACATGGTGACCCCGTTCTCGCAGTTCGTGGGCGTTCAGGCGGTTCTGAATGTGATGGAGGGCAAAAGATACTCGAAAGTCCCAGAGGAGGTTCGCCTCTATGCCCGTGGATATTACGGTATGCCAATTCATCCGCTAGACCCCAATGTCCGGGACGCGCTGATCGCGGATGAGCCTCTGCTCGATTCGCTTGAAGGACTCGACGAGCCATTCCTCCCAAAGATAAGAAAGGAGCACGGGCCGTTCGATTCGGACGAGGATCTGTTGCTCTTCCTCTTTTTGAACCCGGCGGCCTACTCCAATTTTCGCAAATACAGGACGCCCATAGCTTGGAATCCGAACAGGTCGCCTTTGATATCGCTGATAACAGAACTCTCCAAGATGCCGGATCTGAGGTCCGTCCAGTTTTCTCGCGGCTCCCTGAAGTTGAAACTAGCAAGAAGTGATGTTTGAAATGTAAGTTCAGAGATCAGGGGAGTACTTCTTCTGATCGGCGCATATATAGATAGGATGACTCGACCATGGAGATGATTTCCCGTTACGGTGCACCAGCAACCCGTCTCATCAGCCTTATGAAATCGCTCGAGTACCCGCTGCAACGGGTCGCCGAGGGGGACAAGTTCGTAGTGCTGACAGATGATGCTATGGACCCCCTGATCTGGCAAGCCACGATGGCAGGCTTGCACGCTCGAGGAGCGGAGGCTTTGCTTTGTCTATATCCTCGGCGGGCGTACCATTGTGCGGATCCTTCGCCGCTTGCCGTAGCCGCTGCCAAGGAGGCCGACGTCGTGATAGCCCTCACGACCACTGCGCTCAACAGTGGAACGCCTGGTCTGCGCGCGATACGCTCTGAAGGAGGTGGGCGAGGAAAGACCCCCATCTGGCTCTGGGAGGAGCTGAATCAAGAGATTCTCATCGAGGGGGGCGGCAACGTGACGGCCGCAGAAGTTGAAGAGATGTGCGAAATTCAGCGAAGGGTTGGGGCCGTATATGACAATGGAACCAAGATTCACGTGACCTCTGCCAGCGGTACAGATCTAAGAGCAGACATCTCGGGCTACAAGCCAGGGTCTCTTGCAGAACGGTGGGGAAAGCTCCCTTTCCAGCGCGAGGCGGAAACCGGCAAACTGGGAGGCGGAACATGGCCCTTTGGCGAGGTGCACGTCGAACCGAAGCCGGGCACGGCAAATGGCGTAATCGTCTGGGATCAGACTGCTCACTATCCAGCAGGGCAGTGGCGTGAACCGGTAAGGCTTCGCGTGGAACAAGGGCGAGTGGTAGAGATAAGCGGCGGCATAGAAGCAAGGGAGGTCCGCCATTACCTCGAGACCTACGGAGACGAAAATACTTGGAAGCTCGGTGGTGAGATTGCCATTGGAACCAACAGGCGCTGCAGGCCGCTGACGGGCGCGATGAGGAGTGAGAAGAAGCGTTACGGTGCTATGCATCTCGGCATCGGCCACGGCGCGGACAGGGGGGAGGTCAACAGCACGCTTCGCTTGGAGGGCATTATCGACCAGGTGACGGTGATAGTAGACGACAAGACTGTCGTCGCAAAGGATGGCGAGATACTTGTTTAGATCGAGATGTGCCGGCTGGCGATGTCGGTCAAGATGTCGCAAAATCCGCAAGAATGGCTTGGTGATGAATTATGGCCTTGTGGTTGTCTGAAAATGATGTGTATGAGGTCCTAAAGGACAGCATCTACGAACTGGTCGTTCGGCTTGATGAAGCCCATCGGGACCACCAGTCCTGGGATTCACATCCGCGAATACGCCATGACACACCTTCTGGCAGGTACCAGTACATGGGTGCGGTAGTTCCTTCAGAGGGTGCCATGGGCCTCAAGACCTATGTTGGGACTCGGAGATCGGGCTACCAAGGCGTGGTCGTCCTCTTTGATCTCGACAGCGGTGAACTGCTTTCGGTGATGGCGTGCGACATCCTGGGCAGATGGCGAACCGGCGCGGCATCTGCGGTGGCCGCAATGCATCTGGCGAAAAGAGACGCCGTCGTCTTCGGTCTCATTGGTTCCGGCAGACAGGCCATGACCCAGCTCGCAGCGGTGCGGACCGTCTGTGAAATCAGGGAGACCAAGGTCTTCTCGCGAGACGTTGGTCGGCTCGAATCGTTTTGTCAGGCAGCCGAAGAGAGGTTCCACATGGCGGTCTCTCCTGTGAGGAGTTCCCAGCTCGCAGTGGCGGGTGCGGACATTGTAACGACAGTCACATCTGCAAAGGAGGTTGTCCTGAGAGGCTCCTTTCTCGACCATCCCTGTCATATCAACGCAGTGGGTGCAAACGCCAGAGGGCAGCAAGAGCTCGATCCGGAGGTGTTCCGGATCGCAGATCTTGTCGCTGTGGACGACCTCGAACAGGCCAGAGTCGAATGCGGTGATGTCATAGCGGCTGTTGAGCACGGAGCGATTGGCTGGGACGATGTCGTCACGCTCAGGGCTGCTATCAGCCACGAGTCTCCCATACAGGTGAGGAGCGGGATCACAGTCTTTGAATCACAGGGTATTGCCGCATGGGACGTGATCGCGGCGAACTTTGTCTACATGCGATGCCGCGAACGCGGGCTCGGCGTCCACCTCCCTTGGAGCTTTGATCCAGGGAGCTTGGAAGAGCCGGCTCAGGCCGAAAGGAGGGGGTGAAAGATGGAGGAAGCTCATCTTGGAGAACAGAGGAGAGCCGACGGCTGGCAGTCTCGGAGCCATGTTCCATCGTCGCCAGCGACTTCACGTGCCGCGCTAATAACGGCTGTTTCCCGCTGTCGGAAGTCTCGGACTTTAGGGGTGCTCAGTTCAATTCGAACTCAACCTGCCGGCGCCATATTGCAAAGCCAGTCGGAACTTAGGTTGGAAGGATGGATGCATAAAAATGTGTGATGAGACCTCAGAAGCTACGATAGTCCCCTCGGAGCTGTCGTCTGATCGGCCGATAGGGGCTCTGGGAGTTAGTGAATTCGCAGGCGAAGACGAACTCTTGCGGGTTGCTAGGCATCTAATGGGCATTGCGGAGCAGCGCTCTGCCCACCTCGGTTCGATAGGCTACGGCAGCACCCGTGCCGGAGACAGAGTTCTAGTGGCGGTGGATCGGGCGTATGACCCCGACATTGTGGCAGCCATCGTAAAAGCGCTCAGGGAGCGTGGGGCAATTGTGGATGTGATGTGGAAAGACTCGGGTCCAGATCGCAGATTCGATGAAGAGGATGAATTAGAAGTCGCGATCCGCTACGAGCCCTGGAGGAATCGGCCTCGGCGGTGGGAGGGTGACCCAAAGATCGAGGAGATGGCTTCTCGTGAAGGGTATGATCTTTTGGTCCATGGGCGTGGAGGGCCGACAGGAGCTACATCGTTTCGTTACGAGCAGTTCCCGTGGATGTCGCGGGATCACTTCAGCGCTGAAATCGTGACCTACCCTTCCGAGATCATAGCGCTCTCTTCTCAAATCACATGGGACGCGATCTGGCGGCGAGGCCGTGGTGGAAGGGTGAGGCTGACCGACTTGGAGGGCACGGACATCTCCTATTCATTGGATGAGACCTATTGGGATGGTTCCCACCACGGTTGGATAGCTGAGCCCAAGAGGTGGTACGGCCATCTCTTCGGGCATCCGACTCCGCCACTGCCACAAGCCGATGCACAAGGCGTTGTAAAGGGCACGACTTCGCACTTCAGCCGGGCATTTCCACAGATCACTCTACAGATCGAGGAGGGGCAGGTTCGCTCTGTCGATGGCGGAGGCCGCTACGGGGCAGCGTGGGCGGAAAAAGTGGAGGAGACCAAGGCGATCCATTATCCAGGATTCAGCCGGCCCGGCCTCTTCAATCTGTGGGAGGCCGCAATAGGAGGGCATCCCAAAGTGCGTCGCGCAGAGTCGATCGAGTGGTGGAGCTCGGGCGGATTTGAGTGGGAACGTCGTCGCTCAGGTGTGATCCACCTGGGCTTCGGTACCTTTTGGCGCGGTCCGGATGAGGCTTGGGCAGCCGAAAGGGGCCTTGCATATGGCCATCTACACGTTCATCTTCTCTTCCCCACATTCGTTGTGGAGACCATGGAGGGAGAGCAGATCACGCTTGTCTCCAATGGAAGGCTCACAGCTCTAGACGATCCCCAAGTCCGCCATCTTGCGGAACGCTACGGTGATCCCGACCAGCTCTTGAGTGAAAGTTGGATTCCCTCGATTCCAGGGATCACCGCTCCGGGGAGCTACGCAGAGTACGGCGCAGACCCGGCCTCCCGCATATATGGGAGCAATCCGGCCTAAGCGAGTCAGGATAGGGATTGTCCGGGCCAGTTTCTGGACCGGTGATCGGTGGGGGATAGGTGACTGATTTGTTGCGCTTGGGAGTTTAGCCGCCTTTATGGCATCGATGAAAAGGAAGGTAAAGTCATGGCAGAACTGAGCTGGGAGGGGTTTCCGGAGGGAGCGTTTCCTACACGCGAGCTTTTGAAGTGGGTTCCCCAACTCTCACGGGAGGAACGGGATCGCCGGTGGCGTGGGATAAGGTCAGCCATGGCGGCGTCAGGGATTGAAGTGCTTTTTCTTGTCGGCAATGACTGCTTTTTCGGAATGGGTACCGTGAACCTTCGGTACATGACCCAGGTTGGGTCTGTTTTCGGGGGCTATGCTCTGTTTTTCACCGATGAGGATCCAATTGTCTGGAACAGCAACCAGCCGCAGATGCAGCGGCCAACGAATCCATATCTGGGAACTCAGGAGTGGGTCTCAGATATCCGGAAGAATGATGGTGTTGCGGCGATAGCGTCAGAGTTGCGGGCGCGTAATCTGGAACGGTCCACCATAGGCCTTGCCCCATTCAGCTCCACTCTTGTGACGATGCCGCTAATTCTACAAGCCGAGATGGAGGAGCTTCAACGCGAACTGCCCAATGCAAGACTTTTGGATGCGGGCGGGCTCTTGCAAGAGCTTCGTCTCATCAAGAGCCCAGAGGAGGTCGGTCTCCTTTCCAAGGCTTCGGAGATCGCCAGAAAGGCTGTCGATGCAATGATCGAGACCGCCAGGCCTGGGATGACCGAGGCCCAGGTCTATGCCGAGATGTTGAAGGCCCAGCTCGTAAATGGTGCAGAGCCCTCAGTCTTCAATCTGATTTCGTCCGGCCCTATCGACCATCGCGATACCGAGATCTGGCACCTCCTTCATGGTGCTGAGCAGCCAGCGGCACCTACCATGCGTCCGCTGTCAAAGGGTGACGTGGTTATAACTGAGTTTCATACCAACTATGGCGGCTACTTGGCGGCCACGGAGTTCTCCATCCATGTTGGCGGGAAGGCTCCGGAGAAGTTGAGAGATATCTGGAAGGTGTGCGTTGAGACTTTGGATGCCACTTTGGAGGTGATGAAGCCGGGCAAGACCTTGGAGGAGGTATGGCGGGCGGTGCGTCAACCAACAGAGAAGGCGAAGATGGACTTTGTGGAGCTTGGATTCCACGGCCATGGAATGGCTTCCCCGGAGTTTCCGACGGTGGTCCATCGCCCGGAGATGGGAGGTCCCAGATCTATGTGCGGAGCAGGGATTGAAAAGGTAGTGATTCAAGAGGGTATGGTATTCGGCAACAACATCGACATTTACAATCCACGCTGGAAGATGGACGTGGGTTGCATGTACGGTGACATGCTCGTTGTAGGCCCCGACGGAGCCAAGCCGTTGGTGCATGTGCCGAGAGAGTTGCCCGAGGTCGAATGATAACTTTCAAAGGTTTTCTGCGCTAAGTTGGCCTAGGGCTCCATCGAAGGGGAGTGTCTCGTCTGCTCGCGTAGCCGCCTCTGCCTACAGGATTTTTCTTCGACCTTGTAAGTTACTAAGTGGGAAACGATTCGAAAGCGTCTCGAGCCTGTCTCCGATGTCAATTATCGATAGACAGCGCCTCAGACTCTTGGCGATTATTTGTCCTGCGGCGGCGGTCGAGAAGGAGAAGAAGGATGGATGAGCATCAGCACCACCATGGGCAACACGAGCATTCAGGCCATGGTCAGCAGCACTGGAATGAGCGCTACGCGAGTGCGAGCAGGTTGTTCAACAGCGAACCGGACGAATTGTTGGTGGAGTTCGTCAGTGGTCTGACTCCCGGACGCGCGGTAGACCTAGGCGCAGGAGAGGGTAGAAACAGCTTATGGCTTGCCATGAACAAATGGCAGGTCACCGCGGTTGATCATTCCGATGTTGCGCTTGGCAGACTTGAGGCTGCTGCGAAAGACGAGCAGCTGCGCATAGAGACGGTTGTCGGAGATATACTCGAGTACCTTGGCCGCGGTGAACATTTTGACCTTGTGGTGCTCGCCTACATTCAGTGGGAGCCCGAAGAGCGTGCGCGTCTTCTGGCAAGAGCAGCTGCGGCAGTTGCACCTGGAGGGCATCTTTACCTTATCGGCCATCACCTTGACTCTCTCGGTAAGGGTGGTCCTCAGCAGCCCGAGCGCCTTTACACGGAAGACTCCCTTAGGGACGCTTTCCCGGGGCTGAAGTTGCTCAGTCTGGAACGCAAGGAGCGCGCTGCAGGCGATAACGGACTTCCGTTGGTCGATATAGTTGTATGGGCTAAACGCCCCTCTGCTGATGAGCCGAGTTGACGGCGAGACCGTGTGCTGGCGAGTCCAAATGAGCTTGGAGTCTTGTCCTTTAGACTCAACTTACCCTATCAAAAGCACTGGGTATCCATGCGTACCAGCCATTATGGCTTCATTTGGCTCTAATATGTAGCCAGTAATACACTTGACAGAGATCTGTGAGTGTGTTAGCATAGGCATGTGGAGCCTAAGAACGCGTCAATGCATGTATCTCATGTCGTGAGCAGACGAGGTGAGAAGGAGTATCACAGCTATCTGGTACGTCGCAGCTATAGGGAAGAGGGCAAGGTAAAACACGAGACGGTAGCCAATGTCTCAAAACTGCCCCCTGCAGCTATAGAAGCGCTGTCATTGGCGCTGTCGAAAAAACCTGTAGTTGAAGCTGGAAGCGACTTTGAAGTCATCTCCAGCAAAAGACACGGTGCATCAGCACTTCTTTACGCTTTGGCAAAGAATTCGCATCTGATAGATGCACTCGGCAAGAGCTCTAAGGAGAGAAACCTGATTACAGCGATGATAATAGCCCAGGCCCTTTCTCCTTCTTCAAAGCTGGCAGCCGTCGACTACATATCAGAGTCCACCTTAGGTGATGAATTGGGGGTTGGGGGATGCGACGTAGATGACTACTACTCAGCTCTCGACTGGCTAAAAGATCAGCAAAGTTCGATCGAATCCAAACTGATCAAATCCCACCTTTCTAGCGGTTCCATGCTCTTGTACGATCTGTCTTCGAGTTACATGGAGGGAACCAAGTGCCCCCTGTCGCGTTACGGATATTCAAGGGACAAAAAGAGGGGCAAGCTCCAGATCGAATACGGAGTTGTCGCCAACAAAGATGGCCTTCCTTTAGCCGTCAAGGTATTCGACGGCAATACTTCAGATCTCGCGTCATTTCGAAGCGTAATTGAACAGATCAAGACAACCCATGGCCTAAAAGAGCTCACTTTGGTGGGTGACAGGGGGATGTTTTCCACTTTCAACATCGAAAAGCTCCATGAACTGGATCCAAACTACCTCTATATCACAGCGATAAGATCATCCCAGATCCGCTCCTTGGTTGAGACGGGCGCTATCCAGCTGGGACTATTTGACGATACTGACCTATTCGAGATCACCCATCCGGACTATCCCGGCGAACGCCTTGTTGTTTGCCGGAACTCAGAACTGGCCAAAAAACGCCATCATGACCGCCAAGCGCTATTGCAGGTGGCAACGACAAGACTTGACAAGTTGGTTGAATCGGTGGATGGCGGAAGGATAAAGACCCAAAGTGACATCGGGCGCAGAATAGAGAAGGCCCTATCATCCACCAAGATGTCAAAGCACATCATCACGCATGTAGGAGAAGGATCTTTCAGCTACCAGATAGACGAGGACTCGGTCAGAGCTGAAGCAGCGACAGACGGCATATACGTGATTCGTACTACTGTGCCAACCACGGGAGCCTCTTCAGCGGAGATAGTCAGCTTCTATAAGAATCTTGCCAATGTTGAAAAGGTATTTCGCTCTCTCAAGAGCATCGACATAAATGTCCGTCCGGTCAGGCATTATCTCGAGAACAGGGTTCGGGCCCATGTCTTTCTATGCATGCTCAGCGCCCACCTGTTACATCTGGCAAAAGAAAAGCTGGCACCACTTACCTTCAGAGACACGGAGCCGCCAGTTCCCATGTCACCGGTTGCCAAAAAGGTTGTCTCTCAATCCGCCAAAGACAAAGCGGCCAGCAAAGTAAACGAAGAAGGCGAGGAGGTCACCTCGCTAAGGACCCTCTTCAAACACCTGGACACCATGACCAGAAATACCTGCCGGATCAAAGACACCGAGGTCGTATTCCAAAAAACAACGCTAGCCACACCAAAACAGCGCAGGGCATATGAGCTAATTGGAGCAAAGATACCCCTGTAGCCAGTACCTACTTTATCGAACTGCGCTATTTATCGAGGTCAGAGGCATGAAGGCTTTGTTTTGCAAGGGTAAGTTCAGTTTAGACTCCAATACCGTTTACTTAGGGCCAACCAGGAATGACGAAGATGAGGTCCGCCACGGGTTTTCTCGGCTGGAGCCAGTTCCTGTGCTGGTCATACTTGGTTGGATATGGGCTCATTCGTTTTCGGACTACTCGGGGATTGCTGCGCAACCGCCGAGAGGGCAGTATCTGGTCGTTGATCTCCAAAGTGACTTTCCTGAGAGATTCAGCCAGTACGTGAGGGGGAAAAACCCGGACTGGTCGTAATGGTGCGACGAGCTGCCCGTAGCGAGCCGAGAAAGGACAACCGATCTGGATCTCGTCCGGCGGGGATTGCGACATCATTCATAAGTGCCCGAATTGCGTAATGAAGAGCCAGCATTCCCCACAGTTCTTGGTATACGAGTTCAGGCGACTGCGACCGAAGCACCCTGCGGGACTCGTTGAGATGGGTCTTGAGCTCATCGAAGACCGACTCGATCTCCCATCTCTGGGCGTACAATGCCGCCAGTTCCGATGCCGGCGCCAGTTCAGGTTCCAATATTGTGCTGAACAGCCGATAGACGTTGTCTGGATCGTC
>JAJZIP010000337.1 GCA_021810525.1 Actinomycetes bacterium
CAACTTTGATATTCCGGCAATTATTCAGGTGCTTACCCCACAGATAGAAAGCTTGGCGGCGATAATGCCCCCAGGAAAACTAGCCAACTATCCGTGGTCAACAGTTGGAAATGCTGTGGAGTTTCGATTGCGGCAGAGTTGTGAGGTCGATTATTACGCAACTTCAGCGAGCCTAGCCATGGCGGAGGAACTAAGCGTATTTCACGACGTTCTAGCGGTTCTGTGGGATAAGCACAAAGACGACCCTTGGACTGGGGCTGAAAACGCCTGGGTTGTCTATTTTGCCGGAGTACTTGAAGGTATTTACCGAAGTGGCAACGCCAATGAACTTGCGAAATATACAGATGCCCTTAGTCGTATCCAGAGTTCAAACGACTCGGTTGATTTCGTTACTGACATGAAGAAACTAAGAAGTGGCGAGCTTTCTGGAATTGATGCAGATAACTATCCGATTTTGACCGAGATGATAAATCGGATGCCGGTGGGATCTGAAGTGGTGGACGACATTATTCAGGTTTCAGATGCAGCTATGGGTAGTGCAAATTTCGAAGTTATTAGGCATAGCCCATTATTTGTAGATAATCCTGTCTTTAGTGGCGGGAAATGGGTCGGTGGGGCCGATGGGGATTTCCTGGTCGGAAATACCTTATTTGAAGTAAAGACCACCGTGAAGCCATGGAACCTTCTCCAATCAACCGTGAGACAGCTAATTGGCTATGTGGCTTTAGATACAGACGATCAATACCAGATAGACGAGGTGGTTATTTTCCTTCCCAGGCAAGGTGGTGCTGAGCTCACTTTAGCTATGGAGCAAGTTTTCGAGGTCTCGAAGTTTGATCACAGACATCAGGTGCAGTCCTCAGTAAAAGACGCTTTAGGAGGTGGTTCAAAATGACTGCGACTATCAAAGGAACCCGAGGTAAAGAGCTATCTGGGGTAGGAAATAAAGGAAGTTACTTACTGCCAGGTCAAAAACCTAAGTTGCGTAGATTTGTGCAACTAATAAAGAATCCTGACGGGGAAGCGTCAGAGATAAAACAAGTGCCGAGTTCAGAATACTTAGCTACTGGTGAAGAGCTGGACAAAGGGCTTATCAGGAAAGAAAAGCACAGCATTGCTCGGAAAGAAACCAGAGCGGCACATCGAGATGGGCTGTTCAACGAAATTCAAACAATGAAACTCCGTATACCTACTTTGTCTCGTGAGGAGCTTTTAGCCGCAGCTATCGATTCGTACAATAGGTGTCACCAGAAGGAGTGTCGGTGTGGGATGGCAAACATTGCTTCAATAAATAGCAATGAGGTATTTTTGCAGCGGATTCAGGTTAACTATCTTCGCCACAGGTGCGTTGACTATGACCGGACGCTTAGCCGAATTGCAGATTACCCTGGAGCGCATAGGGCCAGGACTCTGCTTCGTAAGCGGATACATGCGAAGATAAGCGCCCTTTATCCTCATCTCGAGCTGGAATGTCGTCGTCAAGATGGTTTGGGCAAGAAACAGCTAGCCAGGATTTCAGAGCACAGAGAAACCTGTAGCCAAATCTCATAATCACGATCATTTTAAAGGACTGGAGACTGCCATTTAGTTGGGCTGGGTGGCGTCACGACTCTAATCATCAGGCTGAGAGCTGGTTTTCTCAAAAGATCTGTTTTGGGTGCATACATATTGAGTACAACATCACAACAGGAGGACATCAGATGGATGCAGAGATGAGCAACATACTAAGGGCACCATTTCCAGCGGAACTTGTTGGAAAACTACCGAGAGTTAACTGTTCGAGCTGTGTAAAAGCACAAGACAAAGTTTGTCCAAAACATACGAAAATTAAATGCGCTGTCTGTGGCAGCATGATTTCAAGCGAGCACATTCACCTTGATTTCGTTGGTCACGCTGATGTAACCAATCGGCTTTTGCTTGCTGACCCAAACTGGACTTGGGCACCCTTGTCAAGCGATGAGAACGGCTTTCCACGCATTGGAGAATCCCCAGATGGCAGTCAATTCATCATGTGGATAAATCTAACCGTTGGAGGTGTAACTAGGCCAGGAATTGGCTCGGTGTCAAAGGATGTCAACGATGTTATAAAAGAGCTGATCTCTGATGCCATTCGCAATGCCGCAATGCGTTTTGGTGTGGCACTCAATCTTTGGAGCAAAGGAGAATACCTAGAGGATTCGGTTATTGCCCAGCATGTAGAGGAAGTAATCAGCCAGGCGGGGATGCTTTCTGTGTTTGAAAATCAGATGAGCGAGGCCGCCGAGTCCGATGTCTCAAGTAATGCAGCAGTTGACTATGAAACCGGAGAAACTATTAGCTCTGAGCCTGATGCGGTAATTGGGGCCGCAGAGCCACTTCCAGAATTCCGTGGTGACGACGAAGATGCAGAGTGGGAAGCAGCAGGCGTAGTCCAGGCAGTAGCTACCAAAGAGAGCGCTGTAGCCGATCACCCAGCAGGCGGGGGAGTCAAGGTTGCTGCTGAGAAGCAAATTGCACTGATGCGAGAGATCATGGCTGAACTCGGCATGGCTCAGGAAGTGCGGGCACAGTATGTCTCGAAGATCGTTGGCCGAA
>JAJZIP010000065.1 GCA_021810525.1 Actinomycetes bacterium
CTTGCGGGTGCAGGTGGGACAGATGCTCACTCTTCACTTTAACGAACGAGGAATGGCGATTGCAATAAGCTCCGATCCCAAAGTGCTAGTACTGACATCGCAGCGTCCACTTGATGAGCAATTCAGGGCGCTGTCGCCAGGAGCCTCCCAAATCACTTATTCGCCTTCAATCGAAGCAACTACGGAATCTACCACCGCGGAGACCCCTTGCCTCATAGCCAATGTCAAGGTCGCCGTATGACTTGGAGATGATAGTCCGAAAAATCCTTTGACTTCAGAGACTCTATAATATAGAGTGCTAGGTATCCACTATTACTCGGTGACTAGTTTGTCGAGAGAGGGGGGGGTATCAAATGGCGCTTTTCCGATGCTCACGGTACCGTTTGGTTTGCGGTAGCATACTTTGTCTAATTTCTATGATCAGTTTGCCGATGGTGTTGAGTTCCGCGGCGTTTGCCACAGCAGATAGCGGGTACATCTATGGGCTTACAACTGGTCCGTACGGAAGTGGTATCCCAAATAAATACCCAGCTAGAGCACTAAATCAGGGTCACTATGGAGGACGGTGTCGGACCCACTAGATGGCGCAGATAGAACTCATAACCCGAAGGTCATAGGTTCAAATCCTATCCCCGCCACCAAAGAGTATGCAGGTCAGAGTCGGTCTTTCGGGGCCGGCTCTCTTCCGTTTCTCAAATAGCCATTCCTACTTTCATCCCTACAACGGTGTATGACTGTTTTTATGAAGGGAACCAACGCAAGCGGCGTAAAGGAGTCAGGGAGCTACGGGCCTACGTGGGACGTGATTGAGGCAAAGGGATGTTACCCCAGATTGGCGGGTACACACGATGCAGCACCATATTAACTGACTAGCTCCTTTCATGGTCAGCTGAAATCGTAGTTTGTTGTTTCGACTGCAGAGTCACCCATGCATTGGAGCGATAGTAGGCGACTGGGCGACTTCGACTCCCGTCGAACGCATGAGTCAATTGTTTGTTTGCGTGTGAGAACTTTCTTTACGTATTCAAGAGGCTTGGTATGAGAGCACTCTACTGTGTAGAATGATTTCATGAGTGAGCTGCCATGTGGGCTGTCGATGGAAGATTCCTGCGAGGAATCCGCAGCCGATACCCTTTCGCTGATTGTTTCCCTTGGAAAACGAGCTCGAAATCTTCAACAAAGGGTTTGGCTGCTACCTGTTGCGTTAGGAGTGACCACCATCTTGGGTACAACCTTGCTGAGTGCCACCCCAAGAGTTAGCAGCTGTTCAGAAATGACCGTGACTCATCGAGTGGTCTCATGCTCCATAGGCCATGCAGGTACTGGCCTTACCGTAGCGACGCAACAAGCAGGTTCAATTCGTGGTCCCGTTGCGATTTCACTAGGTGCAAGGTCGCCAGTTTTGTGGTCCATTGGCAACTCACCCTGGTTCTGGCTAATTGGCATTGCTGCCAGCGTTCTTTTATCTGTTCTTTGCCAGCGTTCTTTTAGCCGATTGCGAGCCTTTACGGTTACCTATTTACTTGCTGGCCTTATTGGAGTGTTCGTGCTCTTGGGCTCAACTCAACTGAATTTACCTAGCAGGGTGTCGCACCTTTTAGCCATTTCGCTAATTATTTGTATTGCTGGCTTCGCAGCTCGGAGCCAGGCACTTGCACTAGTTGCTGCTCTAAGTTTCTTCATTGGGCTGGCAGTCTCTAGACAGTCTGCCGACCTTTTTGCCCAGCTTAATATTTTGATCCCTCCCCGGTCAGTGGCTTACCTCATGGCAGGACTAGTCCTAATCATTGGCTCGGGAACGATTTACTGGCTTCGGAGTTCCGCTCGCGTCGGTATAGGGCGACTTCAACAAAGTGGAACTAGATGAACCAGTTTTTATTGTCCCGAACCTGCAGAGTCTTCGGAAAGGTAAATAACTAATGTCAGATCCAACAATTCCAAAATCAGTAATCAACCTATCCGATGCAGTTCACCAGCGCAGTCGCCTTGCCATCCTTTCGGTTCTCTATGAACTGTCAAAGGCAGACTTTCGCCTTCTTCATCAAGCGACCGGCCTCACAGATGGCAACCTCGGTAGACATATCCAGGTACTTGAAAGTGCCGGTCTCGTAACTGTGGAGAAGGGCTATTCTGACCGTAAGCCGCACACGGTAGTGGAAATCAGCCCCGAAGGTATCCGGGCATTGGAGGCCGAGGTGGAAGTTTTGAAAAGCTTGGTCTCTGAGGTCAGCAAAGAGGTAGAAGTGAAGTCGGTGAAGGCAAAGAAAAAGCCGAAGCAACGCTCCACCACAACAACGGATCCTTCCAGACTTCTTCGTCCGCTGGAAGGTTGATCAAGACAAAACAGCGTAACGTATTTTCGTCGTTTTTAGAATCCCACCCTGTTTGGATAATTCGAAATTTAAAACAATTGACTATGTGCTCTAATTCTGAGAATCTATATACGTTAAATACTAGATGCCGTTTCCATTCGAAATCCAACAAACCGCCCAGCAAGTTTTGGTTTGTCAAACATACAAACAAGCCTGACCATCCCCAGGCTGAAACTTTGTCGAGTTAGTGAGGCTATCTCCAACTGAAAAAAGATGAAGGTCTATTTTTCAGTTCTAGGGTAGGAAGGAAATCGAATCAAGCGCACGCTTTGGATTTTAAACATTCCGAAGTTACCAGGGAACTGGGAAATTGTATGTGTTTCTATAGCGCTTGAATTTGCCAACAATCACTTATCAAAACGCTAATATGAGCCGCAAGCTGTTCCAAAGTCGGTGTAATTGCCTCCTCCGTTGTCCTGCCACCACGTTGACGTCCACTCTGCAGTGAAGCTCCTCGGACCCCAAATAACTTCACCAAATGAGTAAGGCGTAAGGGTTTGCTCCGGCGTTTCGCTAGCTATTAGATTTTCTGCGATGCAGCTGCCAGACGTGGTGCCAAGATCCGCGTGTCCGTAGGATGACCCTGATGATGCAGTGAATGTGTAAGCTGCTGCCATATAGTTTGGGTTGCCGTTCACGGTGGTTGTACCGACGCATGCCACGCCACTGGTGACATTCGCGGGAGAGTAACTGTCCATATAAGGACAGTATGGCGATGAACTCGATGCGAGAGTACTCGAAGATGGTTTTGCGTCTGTTTTGCTGGTCGCGGATACGGGGCTTGGGCGGCTGGTGGAAGGAGTAACCTGTGTGCTGCATTTACCTGTGACAGATACCGCATCCGTGCCTATGCCCGCGGGAATATAACCACCTTTGGAGACAACCATATTTAGGTTTAGCTTACTCACAGTGCAACCAGGGGCCACCAACACTTGTTTCCAATTAGTCGCCTGCATCAAGGCGCGTTGTATTTCTGCCCATTTCTGCCATACTCCAATCGGGGCATTTTGAGCAGGCATGGCCGGAACAGTCGATGGTGGCACCTGGTTTGTACTGGCGCTAGCCGTCTGGGAATTGAGAAGGATCAAAAACATCATGAGTAATACCAAACAGGCCCGTAACGATACAACTTTGATACTTCGGGTTGAAAACTTATTGTCTCTCATATGACCTTTCCCTATCTTGGGAAGTACCGAAGGTCCAGTGTCTCCAGAAGAAGTCGTCCTTCCCGTACTTCTGTTCATGAGCTACCGAGTCTTCTTGACATCGAACAATATGACAAGTACTCTCTCTAATAGTACTCTACTTTAGAGAGGACTCTAGCTCACGAGACATGATAGTGCAAGCAAGAATATGCAATTACTGAAAATGGGGGGTTCATTTATGGTGCAAAGTCGGAGCGCTGAGGTTCACCTGAGAAACTTAAAGAAATCCACGGGCTTTAAAGTTCTAGCGGCAATCACGCTTGTTTCGTCCAGTATTGGAATAATTTCACTGCTTGGTTCAGGAGTCGCTTCAGCCACGCCCGCCATGCCTCCGACGATGAGTAGCTGGTATGTAGAGGATGTGAATACCTCTACCGCTTACAATACTGGTTGCGCTCATGCTCAGTTTGCCAATAGTGTTGGTACGGGGGGAACCGTTATTCTGGACTTTGGCGGTCAGGTAAACTCTTCAACTCTGGAGGAGATCAACGGCCTACAGGTTTCGGACAGTCAAGTTCAGTCAATGGTGGTGGCCTACGCAAACGGGTACTACAACTGTTCAAATGGAGCGGTGGTTGATCTCGCCATAGGTACAAATAACAGCATTGGCAATGGTAGCGGATTTGGGAGCGCCTGGGCCTATGAAGTGAATGGTATCGCTGAAGCGGTTGCGCCGTCTTACGGCTCGAAGGTCACGATATTCGGAGGAAGTGACATTGAGCCATCTTGGGGTACACAGACAGCTACCATGAGCTGGTCTCAGGGGTACGGGAGCGTAGCGGGATATCATGATTACATAGACTTTGGCTCTGCCGACGGATGTCCTACAAATACAGATGCAAACGGTAACTGCAGCAATTATTGGAACCAATATGGCGTATGGTACGTGGCATACGGTTCTACTCCAGCCTTATCTGCCCCGATAATCTATTACTCGGTGAACGCTACACAGTGGGAAGAGATCAGTCTGTACGGATCCACTTACCAAAGTCTTGGCATTGGCTTCTGGGGACCGGTTGACGAATATCCAAGGGATACAAGCACCAACACGAGTTCACAAGCATGGAGCCAGCTGACTGGTGCTACTGGTCAAGATCCTTCTTTCTCTTTAGAGTTTCAAGCTGGGTCTGTCTAGGCAAGTGGTTTCTTTTGGGAACGATTCTGACGATTACTATGGAAGCGAGGAGAGTTAAGATGACATCAATTCTCAATAAAACTAAAGGCAGAAAATTAGCTTATCTTGGAAGTGCAGCCGTGATAGCGGGGGCTCTGTCGCTCGTTGCAGTGAACACTTCAAGTGCATCAAATATCCCAGGACTAGCATCGCTTTCCCCATCTAAGGCAGCTAACCTGCAGAAGCAGATTGATACTCAACGTACGCTTGGTTCGTCGAACCATGCAACTCAGAGCGAGAGCCAGGGCTTGTCACATGCGTCAAAGTCCGCGGTACCTGGATCTCAGTTGCCGTTCCCTACGGGAATTCAGCAAACACGACAGGCATCATTTACGAGCAGCCATTTCATTGTTTCTAATCAATGGCATACGATTTACAATGGACAAGAATACTTAGTCTTCTGTGGTTCTACTTCTAATCCCTCAGGAGGAACTGGAACCTCTGCCGTTGACGTTTGGAAAAATATCATCTCTGGCGATTCAGTCCAGACGCAGGAGATAGGAATCTTTAAGTACGCCCAAGCTGGATCACAGGAACTGACGGCATCAAACGCCAGTGGGGCTGTAGTGACACTTTCTTATCAAGGTGGTACGGTCAATTTCAATCTCGCTACCGATTCGTTTGCGACTCCGGGATAAGGTGTCACGCTTGAGGCCATGAAATCCTGAAAACCGTCGGACCTGCCAGCTTCCTGAGCATTTCATCAGTTGACACCAACCAGGAGACTGCTAAACAACCTTAGACTCGCTGGCGGGAATCTTTGGTGTGGTAACTGAAATTTTCTGCTCCGGTATAACAGGGTTATTCCTGGTGAAATAGAACATTCTTCCACTTAGTGCTAAAGAGAATCAACCAGGTCTTACGGATATCGAGGCGTTTTGCGTTCTAAACTTTGACTTGGAATTAGACCTAGATTCGCTATTACCCGAAAGGCTTTCACAAGAAAAACAACGGGTTTCTAAACTTTCCATCACGTAGAGGCCATTACACGTCGCACTGAAAGGACACTCCCTACAGATTATGTCATCCCCTCAGCCTCCGTCTTCAAAGCGCCCGGGCCACAACGCCCACTCCAGACAGAAGCATCGGATCAATAGGAAGAGAATAGTCATAGTCACCTCGGTGACAATCGCTATGGTGATAGTGCTTATCGTAGGGGGAGCATACGCCTATACTCAATATTTATTTTCCAAGGTGAAGACGGTAAGTATCCCTTCGGAGCAGTCACAAGTCGCTGGCCAGCCAATTAACATCCTTTTGATCGGCGATAACTCCCGAATCGGACTCAAACCAAGCGAGGCAAAGTATTTCGGGTCAGCCGCCCAAGTGGGCGGAGGGAGGTCGGATGTTACAATGATCGCTCACTTCAATCCCAAGAATAAAAGCGTCTCACTTCTTTCGATTCCACGAGATCTCTTTATGCCGATTCCGGGGACTACCACTTTGCAGCGTGTTGACGCAGCTCTAAATGTGAATCCCAATCAGCTGGTCAAAACCATCGAATACGACCTCGGAATCCCGATCCAACACTACGTCGAGCTGAACTTCGACTCTTTCCAGGGAGTTGTGAATGCCCTAGGTGGTGTCCAAATGAACTTCCCTATGAAAGTCAAAGACAAAAATTCCGGGCTGAACATCACCACTGTTGGTTGTCAAACTCTAAACGGCTTTCAGGCTCTGGAGCTAGTCCGCTCAAGATACTTGCAGTACCTGAACTCTGCAGGGCAATGGGTCGAGGACCCTCTCGGTGACCTCTCCAGGACTCGCCGAGATCATATCTTCCTCAAAGTTCTCGCCGCTAAAGTAAAAGCCAAAGGGATCTCCAATCCCATCCAGGATCAGGCAGTTTTAAGCAGTGTCCTAAAGGCTGGTTTGACTCTTGATTCCAATTTCAAGCAGTCGGAGCTTCTTTCGCTGGTATTGGCTTACCGACACGCAAATATTGGAACCGCATTGACCGGAACGCTGCCAATTGCCTACGAAAACGGGACCGCCCCTTCTTACAGCGGTTTCGTGTACAACAAAGCCAACTACGGAGATGTCGCCTTCCCCCAAGAACCTGCGGATACTAACCTCATAAACCAGTCGCTGGGGCTAACTGTTCCCAACATTTCCACCTCAAATATCACGGTAATGGTACTCAATGGAAGTGGAGTCGCCTCACAGACCGCGCAAACAGTTCGGGCGCTTAAGGCACTCGGATATAACGTTGCCGCATCAAAGAACATCGCTCCAGTGTCATCCCCAGCTGAGAGCATCATTTATTACACGCCAGGACATCTTCTCCAAGCCGAAGTCCTAAAGTCTTCGCTTTCCGGTGAGGTCATCATGGGAGAGGTGGACTCTACTGGTTACGGCACTCCGCTTGAGCTCGTGACTGGTACTCAGTTTGCGGTAGGCAAAAAGGTGGCTTCACCGGTATCGACCACAACAGATATCAATAAGACAGTCGGCACGACGACACTAACTGCCACGAACCACACGGTAATTTCTGTGCCCAACGTCACTGGCGGCACTCAGATCGACATCTCTCAGCAGCCCAAGCCCTGGGACCCAAGGGCCTGCGCGTCCTGAGGACATACGCAGACAGTGAGTGAGGTTACGCTCAATGACGGAGCCAACCCACGGCAATTGAGATTAAGATCAGTGCACCCGGATTTCAACCTTCAGATCGAGAGATTTCTAATCCAGCGTCTGTATTAGAAATGATTGTTGGCGCCATAGACCGTCCGTGATAGTTTCTTAGGGAGTACTCCATCATTTGTAAGAATGGAGTCGGCCAATGTGGTCACGACAGCTTTCGAAGTTGGGCTTTAGGACTTGTCTCGGTGCGGCTGCACTGAAAGGTAACCCATTGGAACGGGCTGTGGTGAAACTACCTGAGAGAAGTCATCGATTCCTATTTTTGTGTGCGGCAATGCTCTTGTCGATCGCTCCGACGATCATGATAGCAATGCCAGCAGAAGCTGCTACTAGAACCACTCCATCGGTTTCAGTCAATAACTCACCAATCCAAGTTGGAACGATCCTCACGACGTATCCTCGTACCTCAAAGGGGTGCATTCTGCCGTCGAAGGGCCTGCCTAACGTAAAGCTCAATTGGAAGAGGCGGGCACCGACCCCGTACGTCAACGTTCGTTTGAACAAACAGTGTCAATTTGTTGTTACGGCGACTGGGACGGATGCGGCCGAAACACCGATTAGACCAGCTACGGATAGTGCCGCTTCCCGGTTGCTCCGACAAAAATCAAAGACGGGTACAGCACCACAACTCCAGTCAACCGCGACCTGTAGCTACCAGGACCATGTTGAGGTCGTTGATTTGAGTAGTTTCACGACAAACGCTGAAGTCACGAACTGGATGAATTACAATTATCAATGTGGAGGCAATACTTTGTATAGCGGTTCTACAAACTCGAACTGCTACTGGAACGCCTTGATAGGTTACGAGCTGTATGATTGCAGTGCAAGTTGGGACTACTTCAGCGGAGGCAGCGCCGAGTCGTACGGAAGTGGATTTGATCAGAATAATCCCTACCCGGGAGTCTTTTATCAGGGTACGCTCGGCGTAACTAATACAATAAACGCGAGCACGTGGGAAATTACTGCCAATTGTAGCTGGGGTGGTACCCTTGCAAACAGTGGTGATACATTTCACTGTGCAGCCTACTCTGGGTAGAGAACCGGGAAGATCCAATACAAATGGTCCTAAGAATTCTTATATCCATGTTGGGAATCGTGAACTTCTATTACTTCGTGATGGAACTTCTGCATAACAATGGCTCCCCGTATGTGTATGTATTATGTGCAATAACCTTGTTAAACTTTGGTGTTTGTTTCTCCTATGTGCGATATAGAAAAAAATGGACCTAAACGACCAACGGCTAGGTAATTCGGTTCTGAGGACAAGTAAAGGGCCTTGACTCTTGAATAATCACTTGGAAACAAAAACCCTTCTCATATTTGTGGTTCTAGAAGGCTTACCCGCACTAGTTCTTTCCTCCTGCGCGAAATGCTCTGAGCCATTATGTGACCGTTTTGGGCACATGCCAACATCAAGCGCAAGCCGTTACCCAAAAATCGTTTCCTATGTTCAACAGATCTTAAATACCCAGATCGCTAAAGACCAGCAAGCAGAGTGGTCTGACCCGTCTTATATTGCACCAGAGAGTCAATGGTCAAGCTGTATGGCTCAAAAGGGTTTTTCATTCAAAACTCCAAACGGCGTGCCCTAACTGGAGTGGGGAAACAGCCGAATATTGACCAGATCCTGCTGCCGGAGACAGTTCCCGCTCCCGCTCCCGGATATGAGAACGAATCTTTGCGTAAGGAACTGGGAACTCTGCCGTGGTTCAGCCCCACAATAGGTCCCAAGTTACGTTCTCTCAGCCAGAAAGAGTTTAGTTCGTCGTCTCTATCTGGACCTGTTCGAGATTGGGCTGCTTGTCTGGCTTCAAGTGGAATCATCGTAAAATCATATAACGGCGCAGCAAATCAGATAATCGCGACGAGCCATCAGATCACTTCTGTCCAAAAAGCCCAGCAACTCCGGATACGAGAGATCCGAACAGCGACATTAGACGCTCAGTGCTATATTCGTTATCTTCACGCGCCTCGGCACAAATGGGAGACTTCGCAACTGTTCCGCTTGGTCCAGAACTATCCGAGTTACAAGCTAGGATTGGAAGCTGCATTGAAGTCTTAGGTAGTGGATGTTGTTGGGTCAACCAAGATGCTGGCGCAGGAAGGCCACAGAGCAGCATTACTACTTGAGAGGGGGAGGCGGACCCGGGCAGGAGGGAGCAAAGACTGCGGTCCCAGGTATTGTGCCGTCACTTTGCATCTGGTGTATTCCTCCAGCCAGATGGTATAGCTCTGCGTTGAAGAAATCGGTAGTGACTGTCGCCACCACCTTCTCGTAGGGACTGGCTATATCGTAGCCATCAAGGTGGTCAGCGCCCTGGAGGCAGTTGAGATATTTGGGCGAAGTGGCACTAGCGAAGTAGTCGTTGGTCCATTGGGAGTAGTTAGTCTTGTCGTTTGTTCCCTGGAAGGCCAAAAGAGGCGGGGATCCAGATGGGAACCACGAGGCTCCAGGGATACCGTATTCCGCTCCCGAGAGTACCACCACGGCCTTGACACGTGAATCAAGGTAAGTGGTGTTATAGCCTGCCGCGAGCGCCGTATTGCCACCATCAGACTGGCCCACCACCGCTACTTCCTCCGGGTTCACCATTGCTGAAAGCATTTGGTTAGGCTGAGATGAGAGCTGCTCCAAGGCAGTGATGGCGTAGGTCACGTCACCCGGCTGGTTTATTAGGTCATTTTCGGTTGGGCCACCAGAAGCTCCAGGTTTAGTGCCTGGGAAAGTGAGAGCAGCTACAACAAAGCCAGAGTGGGCCCAGTGCTCGAGGAGAAGTTCGTAGCTCAGGGTGGGCTGATCAAAGCCGGGGCCGAATACCAACAAAGGGAATGGTCCGTCACTTTGGGCGGGCGGGGCGGCTGACTGCTGGCCGTTGGGTCCTAGGCGGGCCGCCGGATAGAGAATGTTGGCAACCAGGACCCGGGGAGAGCGGGTTTGCCCGTTCGCCATTATGACCACGGTCTTCTCCCCCTCGACCCAGGACTTACTAACTTCACCCACGGCATAGGTGCGCTTTCCCTGAGGCAAAGTGGTGGTGGTGCTAGCAGTAGTAGAGGGGTCCGTTCTTGGCGTCAAGGTGGTAGCCGTTAATCGAACGGGGTTGACTGTTTCTCGAGCGACTACGGCCACACAGACGACGACAAGAGCAACGACCGAGCCAGCCGCTAGAACTAATAGGCGGCGGAGATGTGAACGTCGTTCACGAAGCAAGGTCCGTTTGACCCTGCGCGGTTCTGGTTCGGTATCCTGCCGGTGGTTGATGTTACGGTTTGTCATTAGATGTTAACCTCGAATAAGTTTGCGCGACAGAGGTCTCGCCCAATTGCCCGGTATACCGTTGAGCGGGCAATAGCAAACGCTCATTTGGATTGATAAATATGGAAGTTGATATGTAGAACAGATCTTCAACACATTCTAGAGCACAAGTTGTTTTATATGAGAGTACTCTACCTTGAATACGTAAAGAAAGTTCTCACACGCATCCACACAGTTGACGCGTACAGGCGGCGGGAGACGAAGTCGCCCAGTCGCCTGCTATCGCTTCAAAACATGGATGACTCTGCGGTCGAAAATACGAACTACGATTCTTACTGGACAGATAGCGGCTAGTCCGCCAATATGGGCGCTACAACACGTGTCCCATTGACTCACATGACACCATGGTCGAGATACTGTGTAAGAATGTTGATATGACGAATGGTAAGGATCGGGTTGAGCAAAATCTAAAGGCAGAGTGGAAAGTCTTCGGTGAGCGACACATCTATGAAAACCGCTGGGTGAATCTCGACCTTGTTGATGTCCAGTCTCCTGACGGAACCCGCTTCGAACACCACGTTGTCCGGATGCAACGAGTCGTGGGTGTTGTCATTCCTAACAAAGACGGTCGGATTCTATTGGTACAGCATCACCGATTTATCACTGCCACTTGGGGTTGGGAAATACCTTGCGGTATTGTCGAAGACAGCGAGACAGCTACCGATGCGGCAGCTCGGGAGGTCGAAGAAGAAACAGGATTTCGACCTTTTGGGTTGAAGCCCCTACTCGCCTATCAGCCGTGCATTGGAATCGCAGATACCCCACACGAACTCTTCGTAGCTAACGGTGCAGTATCGGTTGGCGAGCCCACTGACCCCACCGAAGTAGAGCGAATCGCCTGGTTTTCCTTCGACGAGGTGAAAGAACTTATCGCTGATGGCCATATCCACGATTCGCCAACACTGCTTGGCTTGTTTACAGTGGCTTCACAAGCTGGCGTACAGCTTGTTTGACGAACAGAAGACGCGGCCTTACACAGCCCGTTGAGAGAGATGCGACGGCCACTCCTTGCTCAGCTTCCGCAAACGGTTAATCTGTCGGATAGACCCTATTCCTCCCGTGAGGCTGCCTGCGGCCTCAAAGACCTCGACTGCGGCATCAAGTTCACCCTGTGCAACATAAGCCTGGGTGAGATCAACTAGCACACCTCCAAGTGCTCTGGCAAAATCGGGATGCAGCTCACCGCGCGCCCGTTCAAGGCTTTCAATGGCATCGCCACTGCCCAGTTTCGCAAGACAGCGTCCTGTCCATCGCTCAAAATGCAGCTCATCCAATACCACATACGGGCAATCTCCGCTCGAGCTTGCATAGCCCAGACGCGCATGCCCTAAATCCAGAGATCTCTTGCATAGATCGACATTTCCATTGGCAGCGGCGGCCTCCGCCTGAGCGCCATAGAGCCATGCAGCAAGCTCGAGCGGCACGAATCTTCCGACCTTCTTAATAGCGTCGGCTAAAAGTTGTTGTGCCGGATCGAATTGTCCTAGGTCAATGAGCACGTATGCTCGTTGAGCAGAGGCAAAGGCGACAAGCGATCGCCCAAGCCTGTCTAGTTTCCACACAACTAGCCCATGCCTTGGGTAAGGAAATCAAGAGCAGCTCTTAGTCCAGAACGGTCGTCTTTCGCTCCAGAGGATTTGTCTTCAAAAAGATTCCTCGGATCAACTCCTGCGGCTGTGAGCGCGTCCCTTTGAAGATCGGTACTTTGCTTGTCTGTGGTGGAAACCCTCATATATCCGATCAGCATGTCGATTAACCCCTTCCAGACAGTTTCCGTTACTTTCTCAATCCGACAGGGTTTTACGCACTCTCAGGACTCCCGTTTTGTGGGCTCATTTCATATCGTTGTGGGCATGTCGAAAAACAAATGATTTGCGACAGTTGTTGAAAGGTGTATATGTAATGGAAACCATTTACCTTTTCAGGGACACATGACGCACATAGTATTGAAAAGTTACGGGACTGTGAACCATACTCCGGGCAGAGGTATGATATGCAGTGTGGCGGAGGCAGTGA
Organism: Actinomycetes bacterium; assembly: GCA_021810525.1. Classification (GTDB taxonomy): domain Bacteria; phylum Actinomycetota; class Acidimicrobiia; order Acidimicrobiales; family Acidimicrobiaceae; genus SCQM01. The sequence continues at coordinate 12,727 of JAJZIP010000065.1, forward strand.
ACGAAGACCTGATATCAAGTAGCAAGCAGGTGCCAAGATATCTGCATGTGAAATCCGTTGCAGATATTGTCACTTCAGATCCAACATTTGCCAAGGGAGCTCCCGATACTTCGAGTTTCACCCATCGACTAATGACACTCGAAGGTTCTCCGGTTGATGACCATGAGGACGTGGAGGATGAGCTGCTTCCCATAGCACTCTCAGGGTCACGTTTTGCAGCAGCAGACCTGATCCCGAAGACAACTTGGGGAGCGAGCCTCTCAAACATGCTGACGGACACATCATGGCAGGGCGTTAGGCATAGATATATCGATGCAGTGCACGGCGTCTGTGTAGCCTGTGGAACCATTCCCAATCCTCCAAATGCTCACGAACTATGGGACTTTTACCTTCCATGTGACGAAATTGGCAATGGGGACCTAGGTCGACAAGGAATTCAGCGCCTTTCAGAAGTTCTGATACTTTGTCCAGAATGTCATGCAATGTTCCATCTCGGTCGTGCGCAAATCGAAAGTTTTTTTGATGAAGCAGAGGCAAGACTTATGGCCGTAAATGGTTGGGATCTACCAACTTGTCGAAGGTCCGAATCCATTATTTTTGAACGCTTCAAGCAGCACAGCTTTCTGAAATGGACTCTTGATCTGAGCCTTCTTCAAGGACATGTCGACGGTATTGCAATCAACATACGTTGGCAGCCGGACGAAAGCTCCGGTGCAGCCACTCTGAAAGAAATGCGACCTAGGAATATGAACGTGCCCTGGTCAAATAGCGTCAGAATCGTCGGCATACCGTGGCGCATGTCACGAGAGCGAAGCTTCAGAGATATGGTTCGGTCGCCGATAACCCACTTTGACTAAAAAAGTGCGAAGATTTCTAATTGCTTGAGGATACTCAAACGCACGTGATTTCTACCAGGGTCTTTGCTTTCCAGAATCTAGCAAAATGTGACAAGGCGTCACATTTCTGACCGCGTTTCGACATCAAGATTCTGAGATAATACTTCGGACCCATACATAATGATGTATCACTACCAGGACGTTTGTCCTCGATTGTCTGCCGAAAGGTGGCGCGGCATCATGTTCTGGAACGTCTCCTCCCAATTCTGTGCACGAAACGGGATTCCTCACTTACTGACTGTGAAATCCGCAAAGTGTATGTCGTCAGTAATCTGAACGTGTGTGATCCCCTCCGGCACCAGCCCCACTGATGCGCTTGTTGTAGCTATAGCGTCTCCAACCTCGGTCGGGGTGGTACACCTGATGGATGATCGGGGGCCATGTGAAAGCAGTACCGGAATTACGTCCCACTCGCGGGATCATCGCCTGATATATCATATTGCCACAGCTACTGTGTGAGTATTCGTTGAGTGCGGTCTTTGATGGACTCACAGAGAGAAAAGGTGCAGAGGTCCTTCTCCGCATGACTGATAGGACCTATGTCCTCGCCTCTCTGAAAAGATGCCCCGTACGCACATGCTTTCATGAAATTGCTGTGTCATCCAAATCGGCGAGCGGCCGGTCCACAGACAGTCCGCGCCCTTCAGAGTCAGGGCAACGTCCGCCAGAATCTGGCACTCATCAAACCATGGCAGCGTCCAGTGTGGTTCGTGAATCAATGTGCTATCTCCCTGTCTGCGGGTACACCCCAAATATATGCGCGATCCGCAAAGACCAGCTTTAACGCAACATCAGTTAGATGCAATATCTCAGCGCAAATCCCGCACCAGAGCATGGAGGTTCTCGACGTCCGCCTTCAAAATGTGATCCCGACTTCAAAACCACTCCACAAATCCTGGCGGATAGTCTTCAAAGCGTGTCAGATGATCTGAATAACTGGTGTTCCAAACTATGATCCAAAACCGTCGGTAACCGAAGCATAATAATGGGCAACTACCAGCAGACTTTCTTTCTTGAACTCGAGAAAAAGTGAGGTGGCCTCACAATTTCGACTGTTCTAACCTCAGCAACCCCGCTCGGAACGCTGTGATCTCCCGAGCGATTAGGCGTGACCCGGAAACAAAGATCGTTGGAGGTTCATAGAACCATGTACCTTTTGGAACTTTTCCAGAGAATCGCTGTGCCTGTGTCCATCCAATTAATAGAGAAAATTGGAGATGCGGAGAAAAGGGAAGGTGCGGTGGCGAATGGACGGATGGTGAGTGAAGGAGAGTAAGAGCGAGTGGAAGTGCGCAGATCCGCCCGACCGGAGAACGGTTGGTCCTCGACGTTTTGGTTATTGGGCGGAAAAGCTACAGCTTGAAGGGTCGCACGCGTTGAGTTTGACCCCGGAGTTTACGAATCGGAGGACGCCCATGCCGTTGACATTACCGGTGAAGGTGGCGTACCCGTGACCGGCGGAAGGGAACTAACGATGCTCGACTGCAGGTACACCACCCAACCTACCACGGTGCCGTTGGGAACGTTATAGCCCGACCCGGGAGACACTACCGTGTAGTATTCGCCAAGCAGAGCGCTTGTCCTAGGGTTGAAAATCAGCTCATGCCGCAGGCCGTTGTGGACATAGGCTACACCAACACCCCTCCGCCCGGAATGGTCGGCGACTGTCCCGAGTGTCTCCACGCCGGGGATCCTGGCGGCAACCTGGTATAAAGCCGAGCGAAGCGCGGGCGAGGCATCGGTCTCTCTCAACAGGTCGCCGACTTGGGTGAAGTCCTCGGCTGGTCCGGAAGGGCCGCTCTCGATCTTTCGCGAGTCAATCTTCGCTGCG
>JAJZIP010000066.1 GCA_021810525.1 Actinomycetes bacterium
TCTTTGACATCTTTGACGAATGAATAGACGATTTTGATACTCGTGGGTTTGCTCTCGTGAAACCCGGAGCAAACCCGTTCAGCTAGGCCAGAGCCTCAGTTGAGTGGCGGGGGAGTCACACCCCGGCTCTCGCAGAACCCGGCGTAAATCTCTCGACCTACCGGGCTCCCACAGGCCGACGAATTCCAACTCTCTATCGAGGTCAGCCACTTCGCTCCAGGAACTTCCAAGTGGAATAAGATTGAGGTGCGTCCAGGCTAAAGTTGGCATTTCCTGACCTATCAGAAGATTCCCTTTTGAGCCTTTTTAACGGAGGGTATATCGAGTTCAAGGAGGCTTGGAGAATTGCCGAACAAGGAGGTGCGTTCGAATAATGCATGAGATCACGTGCCCGTTCTGCCCGAATCCTTCCCATGATGTTTATTGGGAGCAAGTGACCATTGAAGACGACACCGCTACACAGCGGGGGACATGCAGTGACTGCGGAGAAACCTGGGTGGCAATAGACGACTTCGTTGGAGTCGCATTCGACACCGAAAAGTATCCGGAACCGAATGATCGAATCATCGTCGGAACTCCGCACGAGCAATCCCTGGAGCAGAAGGTCAAGGAGTTGGAAACGGAGATAGCGGAGCTGAAGCAGCGATTGGAGGTTGGCGCATAGTCAACGGCCCCTCAAAGGAAACGATAGCCTACGCAGTAGTGCCGGCAGTTCCAGATGAATTGGTATTGCTGCTCGCTGGAGGTGCAACATGACCGGCTAGCGGTGTCCCATGAGACACTGGACGACTTCCCGGAGAAGGTGGTACAGCAACAAGCCTGGCAGTGCCTCTGACCTCAACTAGCATCACCGTTACCACCTTACCAGACGAGAGGTCTGATGCCAGTGCTGCCTCGGTGGTCCGAATGAATTTAGTACTCGAGGCTACAGAAGCAGTAACTATGGCTCCGGTCTTAGGACGTTTGACCGATATCGAATTAGAAGAAATAGCTGTCAGAGGACCTCGCACGCGAACACCGAGCTTAGGGGGTGCCATCACGGACTTGGCAGTACCCCCGACCTCCACTAGCATCACCGTTACCACCTTACCAGACGAGAGGTCTGATGCCAGTGCTGCCTCGGTGGTCCGAATGAATTTAGTACTCGAAGCTACAGAAGCAGTAACTATGGCTCCAGTATCTGGACGCTTGACAGAAACTGAGGTCGAAGAGATAGCCGACAGAGACCCTTTTACCATGATGATCGTCTCATAACCACCGGATTTGACCGGCACTACCGATTCGGAATATACAGCTCGTTCCGGTCCCTTGAACATGAACACGGGATGCGGCTTTGGAGTGGAGTTAGAGGCAACACTAGTCGTGGGAACACTACCCGAAACGAGAGATGAACCTCCAGAAAGCACAAGGGTACCCCCACCTATTAACACAGCTGCCATGGTCGCAGAGCCAAGATACCGGAAATTCCTTCTCATCAGCCTCCCCTAACTTTGGATCAAGGATCGTATTTACATCTAAACCTGCAACATTTAGCAATAGCTAGAAAAAGGTTAAAGAGTTTCTGTGACTTGAATAACCAAGCCTTAGAAAAATCAGCTCGGGAGAAGGTGGTTAACCGCCAAACCTTCGACATGGTAAAGTCACAACCTGGGAACGTCATTAGGTCGATGAGTGGGTGGTGAATCGGATGTGGAAACATTTGATCTTTGCGATTGCAGGGCTGGCCTCGCTTACCGCACCGTCGGCACGGTTTGCCGTCAAAGCTGAACTCCAAACATCAATCGAGATGACGACCAGTGCCCCGAGTTCCTCCTTCTACGGGAACGAGCCGCCCAATCCAACCGAGAACATCCCCGCCAACCCCGCCCTGGCCCCAACAACATTCTCAGGAACATCACTCCCACCCTGCTACCAGTATCCAACTACCCAACAGTGTGACGCTTTGGCAATCGAGGCAATAAATAACGCACACTCCGTGGAAGGCGTCCCGCCTATCTCCCTGCCAAACAACTTCTCATCTCTCCCCGACTACATCAAGCAATTCATAATCGTCAACCTTGAAAGGATTTCTCGCGGAGAGCCACCCATTTTGGGAGTGATGGCATCACTCAACACAGCTGCCCAAACTGCAGCAAGCCAGTACCATTCTGATCCCGTGCTCTCCCGTTCTGTCACCTTTGCATATGCCAGCAACTGGTCAGGCGCGTATGGCGGCGCAGCAGGTGCTCTGGTGTCTGATTACGGATATATGTACGAGGATGGATGGGGCGGATCACTCAGCAATACGAGCAATTATGACTGCACTTCTCCTAGCGCGTCAGGCTGCTGGGGACACCGCGACAACATCTTGTGGAACCCTGGAGTTCCTCTGTCGATGGGAGCAGCTGAAGCATCGTGGGGCAATGGTTACTACAACAGCACACAAATCTTCGCTGAAGCTTCGCCATCAAGTGCAACGGGATATCTATACACCTGGTCGCAGTACCTGCAATCTATAGGGCAGTCCCAATCGTCCGCCGGAAGTTCAAGCAGCACGTGCTCACCTTCTGTCTCGACTGCGGCGGGAGCGGCAGCTGATCCATACGGCGGCGGTTGGATTGTTGGGCGTAGCGGCAATATAGTGACGCAAGGTGGCGCTCCTTGCTACGGTTCCTTGAGTGGCATGCACTTGAATGCCCCTATTGTCGGAATCGCAGCAACCCCAAACGGGGGAGGATATTGGCTAGTTGCCGCCGATGGCGGAGTCTTCAACTTCGGTGATGCAACGTTCTACGGCTCCATGGGCGGGAAGCCGTTGAATCAGCCGGTAGTAGGGATGGCTTCTACTCCAGATGGAAAGGGGTATTGGCTGGTGGCGGCTGATGGAGGGATCTTCAACTTCGGTGATGCAACGTTCTACGGCTCCATGGGCGGGAAGCCGTTGAATCAGCCGGTAGTAGGGATGGCAGCCGACCCTTCAACTGGGGGATATTGGGAAGTCGCATCGGACGGAGGCATCTTCTCATTCAATTCGCCATTCTTTGGCTCCATGGGCGGGAAGCCGTTGAATCAGCCGGTAGTAGGGATGGACGCTCTGAGCAATGGCCAGGGCTATCGGTTCGTTGCCTCCGATGGCGGAGTATTCGATTTCGGCGCAGCTGACTTCCTCGGATGGATGGGCGGAAAGCCCCTAGCCGCACCCATTGTAGGGATTGCAGTGAATGGCACAGGGTATTGGTTGGTTGGGCGGAATGGCGCAATCTACAGCTACTAGGAGAAGCGATGTCTTGCCCAACGTTTTCTTCACTTTTGATTTCCCCGGCAATTGAGGCCTCTTCACTGTGAACAGTGCTCGATGAGCGCGAAAAAAGGAAATTTTCATCTATCTACCAGGGGCTCAGGTCTGATTTCCCTGGTCGCGGGCACAGTACCTTTGTCAACTGAGAAATTGGGACTCTGTGGAAACGCCATAGTACTGAGGTGTCTTGCCGCGAAGTGGGCACCGCAGTGAAAAGATCACAATCGCGAGGGCATCACCAGTTGCTTTTCCAGCAACCATGAGATGCTGAGATGCCGACCCTTCGAGCTGCAGCCCTATCGACAAGACAAGGTGTAAACCGAGCCAGTCTGCGGCACCAAGCAGGAGCTTACCGCAAATTATGATTATATTTATGGGTGCGGCTCCCCTGGAGGGACGTTATGCAGCCGTGGGGATCGTCCAACCAGCGTAACGGACATTGTGTACGCGATGTTGTTCCCTGTCGAGGTGGAACTTCCAGTACTCGTCGAAGTCGCCATTGCTGCGTAGGACTCGTAGCTTCAGTACTGCTTCGGCGCCTTCAAGACCACAGCGCGCTCCTGTGATATCGAGTCGGTCCTTGACGATATGTCGGCAGGCTTCTTCGATCACTCCGGTAGCGATAGGCCAGCCACCTCTAAGTTCAACTTACTCTATCAAAATCACTGGGTATCCATACGTACCAAAAGAGAAGCTGGCCACGTGCACTCAGGGGAACCGCCAACTAATGCAGATTGGTTCTCACTTGATGCTCGCAGAACTCGAAATCCGCTCACCACATCCACTATTGTCTACGAGCTTCTGTAGGCTTATACCACGCCATGTCGCAAGTAGGAGTTGGTGTAACATGGCGGCAGATTACGAATCGCGAAAGAGTTTCGCTGCCTCACGAACAATTGACAGAGCGTCGTCCGTGGTGTCTCCTAATGCAGTGATATGACCGAAATGCCCACTAGTTTGCCATTGGTGGGGATAGAGATGCAGGAACACGCCTGGGGTTTTGAGAACACTAGCTACTCTGCTTAGGAAATTCTCGTTCCCAGGTTCGCAGGTCAACTCCAGTGTTGCCACCGGACTTATCAAAGTACTTGTGCCGAGCGGCCAGTCAAGAATCGCACGAAGGTGCTGGTGGAATTGAGAGGTCTGACAACCTTCAAGTGTCAGCTTTCCAAAACCATGGGGGCGTAACCAAATCTGGTCCAATAATAATCGGGCATCTGCAGTCCAGAAGTACTTGATAGCTGCAATTCCTACTGCGTCGATCCCAGCCAACAGTGACACCGCAAGTTGCGTAGCTTGTTCAGCTACCCCCGAAGACAAGTTTGCTGGCATAGAAGTTTCACTATGTAATCCACCTTGGCGACCAATTTCGATTGGTGGGTATGAAACCCAGTATCCTGACGGTCGACGCGCAACTAGCACTATAAATTCGGTTGTCGGCTCGAGATATTCTTCGACAATCCAGTAGCCACGGTGCTTGTCCGTCTTTTCGGTCGTGCTGGGCCTATCAGCGCACCCTAGAAATCGATCTGCAGCTTGGCGTGATGTGACAATTTGGACCTGGCGATATTCATTTGCAGTCCAACGAGCCTTCAGTACTACAGGCCACCCATATTGTTGGGCAAATATATCGATGTCAGTGGCGGACATTGCAGCGGAAAAGCTAGGCGTAGCGATACTAAGATCACCAACACTGCAAAGAGCTTCTCGAAGAAAAAGTAAATCGCGCGAAAAGTTAAGAGCATGTAATCCGGGACGCATTGCATCGCCACTCAGCTCAAGATCGCGCAACTGATGACTTGAAATTTGATCAGTTGCAAAGGTGAGCACCCGTTGCCGATCGAGTGTGGCATGGGCAGAATGTTTGCAAGAATCGCCGATCATTTGAGCAGAATATGGGCGGGTCGACTGCGGAACTATGATGTCAAGGCGCACTCCATAATCGACCGCAGCTTGATGTACCATATTAGCTAGCTCGTTGGCACCAATCATGATCACGGTACTGGATCCATCTGGCTCGCCCAGTCGAAGAGAACCTCGTCTGTCTTGACCACCATTTCGCAAGGTCATTTCTTACACTCACCTCCAAGATGCCTTACTGTCATCCATGTCTCAACCATCAATTTGAAAGAGTTGCCAATTGCGCCTGGAAACCACCGTATGCACCTGATTCTAAATGAGCAAATCTGACCTTGTTTTTATCTGGAGCAGGCCAACGGGATGCTATCCTCTGTCTGCCAGGAGCGCCTTGGCTACCAAGAATCCCGAAAACACTTCGGTGGAACTGCCACCCATTCTGACAAGCCTTTCTTATACAATTGAGTTATTTATCGGCCCTTGAATACGAGACCTTCATAGCTACTGTCCTTGGCCAAGGGAATAACCGGGTTTTCCGTCAAAGCGGTACAATCCCTCGGTCTTGATAAATGGGATGCCAGCTCCGTCTAACCTAGCCAGAAGTGATATCAGTTGAGCAGTGGTAACAATGCCTGAATCGTTCGCTTCAAACCGACATCGCCAGTGGTCGACACAGAAAGTCTCAGGAGCCCCTCCGGGATAAACCTTTTGCCCTCTGTTCGTAATCATTGATAGCTGAAAATCGGGACCAGAACACTCCTCAAGAAGTTTGGCGAGTGACAAGACGCCATCGGAGTTCCATTCGACAAATACGTCAATTCCGGTCTGAGTCTTCTGAGAACGGCGCCGTGGACTCAACTCAATGTGGATGGGTTCAGTGCTTATGGGATAATGAGCAGCTGGTAAAATCTTTGGAGTTTTCCCAAGCCGAGCGATTACCGCGTCGGCAAAGGCACTCGTACCAACTTTCTCACGAGAGTGATCGGGCGAAAAAATGTCGTAAGTGTGGACTCCGTCCTCGATGGTGCGCAACCACGCATTATGCACTATAGATGCTGCGTCCCCTTGTCCAATGTGCATGAGCATCTGAATAGCACCAAGCAATAAACCTGAAGGGTTTGCTAAATCCTGGCCAGCCCGGCGGGGTGCAGAGCCATGTATAGCCTCAAACATAGCGACCTCTTGGCCAATATTGGCACTACCAGCCAGGCCAACTGATCCTGCGAGTTGAGCAGCTACATCAGACAGAATGTCTCCATAGAGGTTGGGAAGTACGACCACATCGAAGTTCTCTGGTGTATCCGCGAGCTTTGCTGCTCCGATGTCGACGATCCAGTGTTCAGACTCGAGATCGGGATAGTCAGTTGCTACTTCGTCAAAAACTTCGTGGAAAAGACCATCGGTCAGTTTCATTATGTTGTCTTTGGTGAAGCACGACACTTTGTGTCTCCCATAACGGCGAGCATATTCGAATCCATATCGCACAAGGCGCTCTGTACCAGGCCGAGTTATCAACTTAAGGCATTGGACCACGTCCTCGGTTTGTCGATGCTCGATGCCCCCATAGAGGTCCTCTTCGTTCTCCCGAATGATCACAACGTCCATAGTTGGGTGTAGCGTGGAAACAAAGGGAGCGTATGCTTGACAAGGCCGAATGTTTGCAAATAGACCAAATGTTTTTCTAACAGTCACGTTGAGGCTTTTGAAGCCTCCACCTTCAGGAGTAGTAATCGGGGCCTTCAAGAATACCTTAGTTCGGCGAAGCGAGTCCCAGGCTGATGGTTCAATCCCTGCTGGTACTCCTCGCTTATAGACGGCTTCACCAATTTCAATAGTTTCAATATCAAGAGCAGCTCCAGCAGATTCTAAAATTCGAAGCGTTGCTCTCATGATTTCTGGCCCAATACCATCACCATAAGCAACGGTAATTGGTGTACGGATTTCTGTCATAGCGTTTATTACCTCCGTTCCGTCATGGGTAGTGGTACATAAGTGGGTATGCCATCAACTTCGACCAGTTTGCTGATGCGTAGCCAGAAGAGGTGGGGAGAAAGTTCGAGAAGAGCCTCGATAATGGCTTCATCAGTGGCGTGAGTCTCCTCATCTCTGACCTTGAAGCGAAGGCGCATGGTTCCGTCATGCTCGCAATCTTCCGAATTACTGGAAGGATGTATAGCGTCGAGTTGGAAATGGCTGTCCTCAACCAAGTGTGATAGAGCAGCCAGGTCTAACGAACGTCCTGGATAGGCGGTCGACCACATGTCGAAACCAACGGTTCGTAGTCGCTTCCCTGAAAACGCAGGTGGACCCAAGCACGGATTTGATAAGGCAATATTGGTTCTCATACGATGTACAATACACGTATTGGCGTTCATGTACCAATTTGTCGCCCGGTTCTCATTTGTGGCTCATATCATTCCGGTTTTGGCAAGTGACTCTTGTCTGGGGCTGGCGGTGGAGTAACGGGTTGGCTCACTCGGGATGGAGTTGTAGGTGGTTCAGCTCCTGTTCGCTGATCCTGACATCTGTGGGGTAGTTGGTACTGACTAGTGTCCCTATTCAGAGGTACGCAGAATCGATTTCTGGGCAATATTAGGAATTAGTCCTCGGTGGCACATGTGTTACCTGATAGGAATGGCATTTGCTATCGCGGGAGGATCGATGGGAACGAGACGTGGGCGCAAGCCCTTTGCAGTGAGGTTGAGCGAGAGCGAAAGAGCTGAGCTCGAAAGAGTCGTCAGCCCGTTCAGACTTTCACTCCGGCACTACCGGGATATTCGGTGAGGCACCTGTTGTAGCCACCACCGGTGCCCGCTACCGCGTGAACATGATCTCTTCTATATCGGCTCAAGACAAGCTGCATTTTCGTCCCTTGGAGACCAAGGTGAACTCAGATGTCTTCATCGAGTACTGCCAAGCGTTCTTAGCCGAAAATCCTGACCGCCCTATATTTCCCATCGCTGACGGCCAACCTTCCCACCGATCAAACAAGACCAAGGAATGGGTCCTTCCCACCAATGGAAGGCGTCAGCTTTTCTACCTTCCCGGCTACTCTCCACAATTGAACGCTGACGAATGGGTTTGGAAGAAGGTAAGGGCAGACCATATCTGAAGTGCCGGGGTCACAAGTGCCCAGGATCTATGAGGCAAGCCAGAGAGGCACTAATGCGTCTGGCTTGCCCACGTGAATATTGATGGGGTTCTTCCGTGATCCGAATCTTTGCTACATGCTCACGTAGTCCGATAACTTACATCCTCCTTAGTAAGGCCAGGGGAACTACGTCCTCACCCACGCACACACTCGACTCCATTCCGATAGGGATACGCCTCGATACTGGCCTCATTGCGGTTGACGCAAATAAGTGGCCATTGTATGGACTCCACTGTCTACGTGTAAGACATCACCAGTGATAGAGCGAGCAAGGTCTGATAGTAGGAAGCACACTGAGTCAGCTACCGCCGAGGTGTCATTCGGATCCCAGCTCAACACTGATTGGCAGTTCCACGTCTCTAGAAGGACATCGAAACTCGGTATGCCAGAGCTTGCCCGCGTATGAATTGGACCAGCAGCAACTAAATTAGCTCGTATACGCTTTTCACCTAAGTCGCGAGCTAGGTAGCCGTTCAGGGAACGTAACGCTGCCTTGCATGGCCCCATCCAGTTGTATACGGGCCATGTTTTAGCGCTGTCAAAGTCCAATCCGACCAAACTTGCTCCGTGAGATGGCGCAAGTCGATACAAGAGGCGTCCGAAGGCGGCATATGTCCAGACACTTGTGCGGATTGCTATTTCCACATCTGATGCCGGAACTTCCATGATCGAATCTAACGCTGTTTGCGGGGCGAACGCGATTGCGTGTAATGCGCCATCTAGATATCCCCACCGATCTCGGATCTCTGTCTCTAAGCGCCTGAGGTCGTTCTCGCTCGTTGCATCTAAAGCAACCAGTGAGACCCGAGATGATTCCGGAAAATTTCCAACTGTCTCCTCTGCTGTGGCCATGTCGCGAGGATACGCTGCGACGAGAACCTCTGCACCTAACGAAAGAGCTCTCTTAGCTACTGCAGTTGCAATACTCTCGTCTGTCGCAATCCCGCTAACTAATATCCGTTTATCGTTTAACATCGTTTCGCCTCGTCTCCTGATCTGCTCCTTCAAGAATTGACAGACAAGTTTCTACTGTTATACGTCAGAGCATACGTGAATTGGACTTCGTATTCACTATATGCTAAAACTTCAGTAAGTCAAAAATGGCGGCCGCAAAAGAAACGAACTACTCATGATGAGCATGCGTAAAAGCAACGAATCTAAGAATGGTCGTCAATCTCATCCCTATACGGGAAAAGTTGCTGTACTTTCGACTAAACACGAAAAACTCCCCCTTATTGGCCCCCCGTTAGAACGTACTGTTGGGATGCATGTCGAGGCAATTACAGTAGACACTGACTCCTTGGGCACCTTTAGTGGCGATATTCCTCGCTTAGGATCACCTCTTGAGACGGCAATTGCCAAAGCACATTTAGGGATGAGCGCTACCGGCAATTCCATTGGAATTGCGTCCGAGGGAAGTATCGGTCCCGATCCTCAGATTCCATTTGTCAACGCTGACCTAGAGGTCGTCGTACTGGTTGACGGCGTAGCTGGCATCGTCATATCTGAGGTTTTCTCAAGTCGCGACATCATGGCCGCTGAAACAACCAGCCAATCTGGAAATGATTTAGAGCAGTTCTTGTTTGAGGCAGACTTCCCTTCTCATCAGATGATCGTCAGACCAAATAGTGGAGAGATGCGTCCGATTTACAAGGGAATCGCTAATGTGGACGAACTCAATACTGCTATTAGTAGCTGTGCTCCTGTTTCAACGGATGGTTTAGCGTATATTGGAACCGACCTCCGGGCTCACGCTTGTCCTTCACGTCAAAAAATAATTGTGAGTGCGGCCGAACGCCTTGCCGTTCGAGTTGCGAGCCTTTGCCCTGCCTGTGGCATCCCTGGCTGGGGACGTGTGGACATTCTCTTCGGGATCCCTTGTGCGTGGTGCGGTACCCCTGTTGCCAAACCTCGAGCCGAGATCAATGCCTGTGTAGTTTGCGATCATCGTGAAACGAGGCAGATCGTCTCGGAGAAAGTTGTTGCAGATCCAGCGACATGTCCTGAATGTAATCCATAGTGCGTGCATATCATTCCGGTAGGCGAAGTCCGGTTGTGGCTATTGGCGGCTTCAGTCCATACTCCAGATCGAGCAAGGAGGCCCACCCAAATTATGCATTTGCTGGATCCCGTCATAGACTTGGCCACTGACAAAAGGCTCTACTGGATTCGCTTACCATTTTGCCACCACGGGGTCTTATGACAGGCTTGGAGACGGTAGTCAGCAGTTACGTAGTATTAATCGTGCGGAGCGCGAGCTAGGAGGAGATGTTTGATGAGCTTTGAGAAACTTCCTGCTGTCGAATTCACACAGGTTAGGTATTCAAAGGCTGACTGGGTAGCAACAATCACTCTTGACCGCCCAGAAGCCTACAACGCGTACAGTACAAGAGCCCTGATAGAACTCGCTGCGGCCTTTAAGGAAGCGGCATTCGATGACGAGGTTGCTGTAATTGTCTATACCGGCAGCGGCACGACAGCGTTCTGCACCGGTGGCGACGTCAAAGAGTACGAGCGGGAGTACACTAAGTCTCCTCACAACTACTGGAAATACATGGGTCTATTCAGTGCCTATATCGAGAGCATCATCAACTCCGGAAAGCCGGTGATTGCACGCCTTAACGGAATGGCAGTTGGGGGCGGGAACGAGAGCCAGCTGGCATGTGACCTATCGATCATCGCTGAGCACGGATATGTTGGCCAGGTAGGCACCAAAGTCGGCAGTGTCGCTGCTGGCGGAGCGACGCAGTGGCTGCCAATCGTGGTAGGGGACCGGCGTGCACGTGAAATTCTTCTGCTGAACAAACCGATTGATGCCTACAAGGCACTTGAGTGGGGCTTGGTGAACCAGGTCGTACCATCGGTAGTCAAAGACGGCGGGTTCATCGAGCATGCAACCCCAGAGCAGATCTCCAAGGCGAAAAAGGGCCAAGATGGCTATTCGATCAGCCTTTCCAAGCTGGACGAGGCAGTCAGCGTAATGGCCACGGAGCTGATCGACAAGTTCCCGGAGTGCACCCGGTACACCAAGCAGCAGGTGAACTTCTGGAAGGACCTTGCTTGGCACCAGACAGTGGGCCATGCCCGCGACTGGCTCTCGATCCACTATTCGAGTTTCGAACCGATCGAGGGTATGAACGCTTTTGTCGAGAAGCGTCAACCCGGATACAGGATGCTGCGTGAGCGGGCGGCATCAGGCGGCTCATCCGAGTTCCCCTGGGGACCGTATGGTAAAAGCTGTCCAGCGTGTGGAGCACGCTTCATACCCTCTCAATTTACATATTGTGGTAATTGTGGCAGTGCTTTGGGGGGCTTACCAAATTTGGCGGAAGACTGAGTCGGCCTGAGATCTAAACCTGGGCTATGTCTGCCGAAGCAAATCAGTAGAACCTCTGGGTTGGTTAGGCAAATGAATCACGGAGGGTCGGAGACGAACAGACGAGTCTGCCAAACCCGTTACCTACAGATGGGATCTCAGGGCGCTCTCCTTGCCCGTGCACCGCGGCGGTAAGGATCTTCACCACCACCAGGGCGAATGTTATGATCAGATATAGCCCCGGAGCGTCATGAGGCCGATCTTGCGTTGGGTAGACTTGACTGGCTTAGCCAGCATGTTGATCGGCAGGATCCGCCAAGTAGCGCGATCCTTGCCACTCGACGGTGACGGGAAACATGCGCCGGGCCGTCGCGCGAACCTGGACCAGTAGGAGGATGCCAGCAACCAGTCCGAGCGTGGCCCCGACTCCGAGAACCAGTTCGATCTGGGTGCTGGTGATGCTGGGAAACAGCACGCTGGTGGTGAGGATGACCGACAACAAGACAAGCACCCAGATGACTGCGGAGGTCAGGACGTTGACCTTCCGATCTTATGACCTACACCAGATGTTTCTTCTCCCGCACTCGATAGACGTCTGGCCGCAATCGTCTTTAAGCGTGGAAGTGGATCAACTGCGCCAAGCATCCGGTAGATCTCTTTGTGATTGGCTTCAGGTGCACCGGAGTGGCGAAGGTGATAGACAACTCCTTTGTCATTGGTCAGAACCATGGTGGAGCGGCAATGCGTGGAGAGTTCGTCTCTAATTGTCGACCAGCGTCTTTTGTCACCGTGTTTTATAAGTGTCAGTTCAATTTGAGAAAGAAGATGATAGGCGAGCACCGAGACGCGCGGCAGTCCTTCTTCTGAGCTGGTGATGGATAGGCCTCAGTCCAAGGTCGCTCTTTAGATCCCTGAAGGCATCCTCCACCTTTACCAGCGTCATATAGGTATGCCAGATCTCTTCTACATCAAGCTCACAATGGCTGGTATCGATGACGTAGCAACCAGAAAGAAGATCCTTGTCGGCTTTTTGTGTCTTTTCCGCCACCATAAGGTCAACTACCTTGTCGAAGCGTTTCTTGTTGATTATCTGTCCATGGTCAGGGTGATAGACAAGGCTGATGTCATAGGAACCAGTGGCCCTGGGATACTTGGACTTGATCTTTCCCAGCTTTAGAGCCACTTTCTCACTTTTCGAGATGGAGCTTTTAGCGATAGAGGCTCTTAGAGACTCGATCTCAGCTAGGAACTTAGAGGTCGCAGAAGTCTGAATTGCCTGGTCTTTGTTCTTTGTGCCGGCACTTTTACAAAGCACGACACAGCTAGTGTCTGTTTGGACTTTTTTTCCAAAGAGGCGATCCAGAGTGGTCGGCTATCTCGGCGAAGCCCTACATCTGGCCAAAGTGCTCCTTGTAGGCAACTGTCTTGTTAGCCCGCTCAATTACGACATGGGAGAATCCGCGTTCTTTGAGCAGTAGAAGATTTGCAAGCGTTGCAATGCCTCTATCCATCGCAATCGTCGGAGCTATTTCGCTAGAGATGGCGACAAAGGGATAACGGAGGGCGAGATCGTAAACGTTGACGCATCGACTCAAATCGCGTTTACGAGGAAGCTCGCTACCGTGAAGTTCTCGCCAGAGGTTATCAAGAGGCTCGCTTGCCCCGAGTTTGTGTTTGTCGGTGAGGCGACAGACAGTCAAGAATGTGATGCTACCTCACTCTCCAACGGATTCTGGAACACAAAAGACCTGGTAGTCATGCATTAGGATGTTTGGGTCAGGAGTCAGGAGTCAGAACGCCGACCGCTCGACGACTAGCGGAAACCCTTCACTGCACCGGTGTCCCACTCCTCGACCAGCCGGGCCGCCGCATGGCGGGGATCTGGTGCCGCGCAGATTTCCGATACCACCGCCGCGCCATGGGCACCACGAGCGCGAAGAGCGGCAATGTCGCCAAAGTGGATTCCGCCGATAGCCACACAGGGGATGTCTGTATCGGCCACGAACTCGGCAAAGCCTTCGATTCCGAGTGGTGCGGGATGGTCGGGTTTGGTCGACGTGGCCCGGATTACCCCGACGCCCAGATAGTCGACGGTCCCATGGGGTAGCGCGTGGACGGCCTGCAGATGTTTAGGACTATTGGCAGTCAGGCCTACGATGGCGCTTTCTCCGACCATGCGGCGCACCAGCGTCGCCGACAGGTCTGACTGGCCGATGTGCACCCCATGGACTTGCGCGCCTGCGGCTCGGGCGGCTAGGTACACGCCCACCTGGTCGTCAATGAGCAGCGTAGCGTTTCCCTCCACGGCAGCCGCAACGCGTACGACTAGCTCGAGGAATTCGGCCGCGGTGGCAGTTTTCTCTCGGATCTGCACCGTCCGCACTCCCGCGTTCACCGCATCCAGCACGGTCCCTACAAGGTCGCGTGCGATGCACTGCAGGGAATCGGTAACAAGATAGATTCCTGTCGGCAGGGTGCGCGGGGTCATAGGAGGCGGAGCTTTTCAGCGAATTCCGCTGGACCGGTGGAGTGGAGCCGGTCCAGTAAAGCGGTCTGGAAACTGCCGGGACCTGAGGCGGTAGCTGCGGCGAATTCTGCGGCAACGGTGTAGAAGCCGATCGCGGCGGTTACGGTTGAAAAAGTGTCAGCATCCAGTGAGGCGAAAGCTGCTATGAGTGCACCCAATGCACATCCTCCCCCGGTGACGCGGGTCAGGTACTCGTGGCCGTTGTTCACGCGAACCTCGTGGTGGCCGTCGATGATGAGATCAACTGGGCCGGAAATCGCCACCACCGATCCATACCCCAGGGCGAGGTGACGCCCGGCCACGGCCGCAGAATCCGGGCTGTCGGTGGTATCGGTGCCACGTCCCCCGCCGCCCATGCCGGCCAGGGCCTTGATTTCAGAGGGATTGCTGCGGATGACCGTGGGTCGCATTTCCAACAGCTTCCTGGCGAGGGCTGTACGCACGGGAAGGCTACCGATGGCCACTGGATCGAGCACCCACGGCGTTCCGGCGTCGGTGGCGGCCTGTGCCGCTTCTACTATGGCTTCGCGCTGCTCTAGATGTGGAGTGCCCACGTTCACGAGCACTCCGGCGGCTATGCGGGCAAATGGTCCTGCTTCTCCGGGCACATCTACCATCGCAGGAGCAGCGCCAGCCGCCAGCAGTACGTTGGCGGTGAAATTGATCACTACCGTATTGGTCAGGCACTGCACCAATGGGGTGCGCGCCCTCAACTGGGTCAGGAGGCGTGATGGTGAATCTGGAGATAGGCGAGCAAACATTCAGGACATCCCTTCGCTAATATGAGTTAGATCAGGTTCGACGGGTTTTATCTCAGCCCTTTTCAAGGACACCCCGTGTCACTGGGATAGACACTAGCTCATCCCGCCCTCGCATAGCCACATTCGATAAACTTGCCGAAGTGGACCCGAAAAGGAGGGCAACTCGGTGAGTTTTGTGGGTTCCGCCTTTTTGCCGTCCCGCGGTGTGTGACTCTGTTTCGGGTGCATGCATCTATGGCAGATTTCACAACAAGGAGGACCCTGATGGACACCGAAACAAGCAATGTGCTTACTAAGGAGAGTGTAAGTTATCGGACTAGGTGAGTATGTAACGGAGGTTCGGATCACGGAAGAACCCCATCAGCAACTCAGGTAATGACGCCAGGCGCACGAGCGCCTGCTCCGCCTTGTCCCGCAGATCCTCAACACTTGTGACCCCAGCTCTTCCGATACGGTCTGCCTTTACGTTCTTTTAGACCCATTCGTCCGGGTTCAATTGCGGAGAATAGCCAGGCAGGTAGAAAAGCCGAAGTCGCCCATT
>JAJZIP010000338.1 GCA_021810525.1 Actinomycetes bacterium
TGTTCCCATTGCATAGCTCAATTCTGGAGGCACTTCACGAAGAATGTCTATTGCATCAGCCAGAGTCGCACCGGTGAGCAACAATTCCGCTGTTTTATCGAGTGCTGCTGCTTGGTCTGGAGTGAGGTTACAATCCATTGATGAGCTGGCCAAAATACTTAGCATTGTGGCCTTGGCACTTGCTGAATCGAGATCAAGAGGATTAATGCGGGTTTGACCAGGCGCAAGAACCATGTATGGCAGTCCCAGAGATGCGGCTACGTCTTGATACTCACCTTTAGGATCGAGAGCGAAGAACCCATATCCATGAACTCCTGTACCTCTGAGTGCCAACAATTTTGAGAACGTGGACTTTCCGGTTCCAACGTTTCCAAGAACTATTGCAATAGGGGAAGTGATGATGGCCTCGGCATAGAGTTCAAATGGATCCCAAGAAAACGGAGCGCCAGAGAGATCATCCCGCCCGAGAAGTATTCCTGGCACATTCAGCGGTGCTGCGATTTGGGCCTGATAGAGCGATTGCGCTTGGCGGGTGGAAAGTGTGTGAGATTCAAAATACGGGGGAGATATGGCAAGCGGAAGACTTGTTGCCCATCCTTCGTCATGACGAAGATCTGTCCGACGTATACGGATAAAAGAGTTTCCTGCTTGACGTTCGAGCCAGGTTTCTGCAACATCGAGCAACGCGTTAGATTCGGCAGTCATGGTGATGGTTGCAGTACCTTTTAGCATTGCCTCACCTGTAGTAAGGTCACTCTCAGTTTCACGAGCTGCATTTATTTCAGCGTATTCTCGTGACATGATGCGCTGGTTACCACGTCCTGCCGCACGGGTGAGTGTTTCCATTTCTACTTTGTTAGCTTCCCGCTCTGCTTGACGTAGCGCCATCTGGGGATCAGTAACCGACCATATATAGGAAATGGTGTACCTGGCAATACTGGGCGGTATTCCCCCTAAGAGGTTCAGTTGCCATGTGTCTGATACTGCCATTTGTGGAAATTCAGTTATTACATAGGTTCTTGAAAGATGGTATGGAAGCACCAGAGATGTAGGAGTGGTTGAAACGTTGTACTTTACCGGAGTAAGTGAGTCGATTTCTCCAGCATGAAAACCGAGAAGTAACCGCAAGAAGGTGGTATCGGGATTGAATGCACCGCTTATAAGTTCGGTCAGTTCTTCCGAAGTAAGAGTACGAGCCGATCTAACCATACCCCGAATAGTCCGGTCAGCTTGGTCGAGCGCTAGCCTCAAACCCTCTGTTTGATTGAGGCCAATTTTCGCAAATTCTACTACCAGGTAGCTCTTTCGGTCGTATACCTGGCCTCCCACTTGGTCCGCAACCGTTCGATAGCGATTCGCTAGGTCAGGGTCAATATCGGGATTTTCATCTTGTAGTCGCCGTAATGTCTCTTTTGGTCCCGCAGCAGCGGTGACAATTACATCGGTAAAGAACTGTAGGCGTTTTACTGATTGGCCAGCGACCGAAGAAAGGAGCCGTCCCCACTGCATTAGCGTGGACTGCTGTTCGGCTTCTGAAGACAGAAGAAGGTGGCTTGTAGCTGGTATCAGCCATACTCCAATCCAACAGAGACGGTTTTCAGCTCCACGATCATCAAACCAAATTGCACCAGTACGTGAGTCCATTCTGATAATTGATGCATCGCCTGCTGCGCCGAGACGTATGGTTTCAACCAGATGGGAATTGGCGATTGTGTGAGTTTTTTTGATCCAGGGCAGCATTTCTTGGGTTTTTCCCCAATGCTTTTTCACCCAAATCATCATCCATTCTGTCGCAATGTGGTGGCGATACGGAACACTATTACCAATGATAAGAACCGCACCCACAAGAAGCTGAACTGCCAGGTTGTGGATCAACTGCACCCCTAAGATTGCACCAGTGGCAGTCAAAACGGTCTGATTTCTAATGAACGGAATCCAGTTGTTAGTACGTCGGCGTGGAAATTTTGTGCTCATGTACATATAGTTAGGCCAGAAGTCGGCCTAACTATATGTGTAAACAACTTATGAGGATGTTTACATGGGTGTAATGCCGGACTTCGAGGTCGGTTCTTTCGGATCAGTTCTGATTGGACTACGGGGTTTTTATCGCAGATTAGGGTTCCAGGTTGAGCTGGCATATACCCGCATGGACGGAAAATGTGCATGTGGGGATGACACCTGTGCGGCAAATCCACATTTCGTCTCAGATGATGTAGATCGCACCCACGGTATCCACCTGGTTATGAATGCTAGAAATGCGCTGGCTACAAGGGATCCACGGATACTAAATGGGGTGTTTGGGAGAGTGGCTAAAGTGCCAATTCTCAAACATGAAGGTACTGTTTATATTTTTGTGCTTAATCCTGAAAGTGTTCCTGATCTATTTCCAGTACTAGGGCCAGGAACTGGACTTTGGATTTCACTGCCGCCCCAGAGGAGCGATGACATAGTTGGAACGTTTGGGTTACCAGCATGGCTAACACCACTTGATCTGGCAACAGATCAGCTTCCTGACGTTGGCTCAGTATTTCACCCAGTAGTAATTGAGC
>JAJZIP010000339.1 GCA_021810525.1 Actinomycetes bacterium
CTACGGCACGACAAAGGATCACCTCGGCGCCATCGCCGTTGCCTTCAGGGAGCACGCAAATCGGAACCCGGCAGCTCAGATGCATTCAAAGAAGCTGACGCTTGAGGAGTACAGGGCCGGGAGGCCCATCGTCGACCCCTTCAATCTCTTCGATTGCAGCCTGCGAACCGACGGTGCGGGTGCGGTCATCGTGACCTCTTTGGAGCGCGCCAAGGATTTGCGCAAGGCGCCGGTAAAGATCAGCGGCTTTGGCACCCACAACAATGTGTCGGGCTGGTTCCATGACGAGAACATGGTCAACACCGCTGCAATCCAGAGCTCCCAAAAGGCCTATTCGATGGCCGGGCTTGGCCCCAAGGATATAGACGTGTTCGAGGTCTACGACTGCTTCACCTATATGGCGCTGGTCCAGCTAGAGGATTACGGCTTCTGCGGCAAAGGAGAGGGAGGCCCTTACGCGGCTTCGGGCGCATTGCGCCTTGGTGGCGCTCTGCCGACCAACACCGCAGGTGGCCAGCTTTCTGAGGGCCACACAGAGGGGATGCTTCAGATCGTCGAAGCCGCTCGCCAGGTTCGCCATGACTACGGACCGGATCGCCAGGTCGAAGATGCCGAGGTTGCTATGGTCAGCGGCCATGGCGGCAACACCGTCTGTCACTCGAGCTTGCTACTTAGTTCCGGGTGAGAGGAGGCCATCGCCAGCTTTGGGAACTCGACGAGGCTCGAGATCATGGTCCGAACGGACCTGACGATACTTGGCCACATAGCCAGGTTGCATCAAGCTAATAGCGAGAGCGCTATAGGTGAAATGGAGACCTCAGCCAACTGATCTGAGGAGAAAGGGAGATTGCCTATTGATGCACCAAGGTAGCAGAGCCCGGTTGACGGCCGGGACCAGAGCAGCTGGGGACGCAATGGCTCCATTTACCAGAGCCACCATCTTTTGGGTGGAATGTGCCCTTTGAGGGCTTGGGTTTGAAGCAGCCTCCAGTGCCGCGTTCCAGCCGCTGGGAGTTCATCTGTGAGTTCATTTGGAATCGCCCAGCCTCGATGGATATCGGGTGCCTTTGCCACGAGGCCACGGCTTCAGCGAGATATTTAACCTGCTGTTTAGCTATGTTGGGCGCGCCAGAAAGGTCACACAGTTGATCTACCCCGAGCGTGCTCGATGTGTATCATTGCAGTACCAGTTGCCGAATGCAGTCGGGTGTGGGGGTAATCACCACGACATGCGCGTGAGGTTGAGTTGTTGTTGATGCGAGATGATCGCAGATCAGCGGGGGGCGTGTTATCAGTGGACAACTTATTTGGCCATTCCTTGATGCTGATGTTTCGAATATGAGAGGTAATTGTTCGTATTGGCTCTGTACCCCAGCAGTCTTTTTAGACACGAGTTCGTCTGTTCTAGAGTCGGCCGAGCCTGACTCACCGAAAGGAATGTGATTCATGCGTATTGTTCGTCCTATAAGAAAATTTGCGAAGCCGACTTCGGTTGGAATGGCGGCGCTAGCCCTGCTGCTCACCGCTTGTGGCAGCTCGTCATCGGCCCCGAGCGCAACGACTTCAGGATCAGGAGCGTCTAAGACCCCGACCGGCAGCGCATTGCTCACCTACCAGGGATCTAATGCGACTTCAGTGCTTGAAGCTGCAGCCAAGACGGAGGGGAAGCTGAACTTCATGACCTCTCTTGCTGGCCCGATAGTCACGCAGCTGGTCAATGCCTTCGAAAAGCAGTACCCCTACATCCATGTCACGGTGAACCGGGCTGACGAGAGCACGCTGATTCCTCAGACCATCTCTGAAGAGCAGGCAGGCAAGCCAGCAGCAGACGTGTTCGAGGTGACCAGTCCAGGTGCGCTGGAGCTTAAGGCGGCAGGGCTTCTAGTGCCATATGCAGATCCAACAGCACAGATGCCAGCCAATTATGTCACCAAGTCAGGGTCCAACTACCTTTTAGCCACTGACAGGATCTCCTGGTTGGCCTTCGGCTACAACACCACCAAGATTCCAGCTGCAGACGTGCCGAAGACCTTGTCGGATCTGACCAGTCCGGCGCTGAAGGGCCAGTTGGTAACCGAGGCGAGTTCGACGGGATGGGACTGGATCGGGTCGGTGCTCTATGCCATGGGCAAGACAAAGGGTGAAGCATTCCTGCAGCAGCTCGGGTCAACCAACAAACCCGCAATTGTGTCTCTTTCTGGAGCCGCTACTGCAGGTTTGGTGGCATCGGGCCAGTATGGCGCTTCGTTCTCGGTCTTCCAGGACCATTTCTTGGAGAATGCTGCCAAGGGCTCGCCGGTCAAGTGGCTTCCACTCGAGCCGGTCATCGCCAACGTCGGCCAGGTCGGAATTCTCAAGGGTGTCTCAGATCCCGCGGCCGCAGCACTGTTCGTCGATTTCGAGACCGGTTCGATTGCGCAGGGCATCTTCCAGCAGCTGCACTACGGCTCTCCGAACGTATCGGTTCCGTTCAAGACATGGGTACCGACCCAAGGATTGACCGCGGCACAGTACTCTTCAGCGCTTTCCTCGTGGCATGCCC
>JAJZIP010000340.1 GCA_021810525.1 Actinomycetes bacterium
GCTCACACAAGGCGCTGTAGGGCGACGCTTTCGTTGATTACTGTGGGAGTATAAGGCGACACTGGGCATGAGGACGCCAGAGGGGTGGTGGCGTGGTTGCGTTGTCGCTATCCGTTAGGGCAAGCTGGAGAGTCCCAATAAAACAGGACCCCCTCGCCTGGTCCGAATATATTACGAGAGGGTCCCCTAAAGATGCCGGAGGCACCATGACCGTAATTGTATCGAGCGATCCTTCAGTTGTCGAATCCGACCTGTTTCGCGGCTGCCTCATCTGCCCATCCTGTAGCGGAGTGCTCCGGCCCTGGGGATGTGCAAGGTCGAGGACCATTCGTTTCGCAGATGGCCCAAAGACACTTCGGCCACGAAGATCGCGCTGTGAGAGCTGCTCTAGAACATCGGTTCTTCTTCCCGATTGCTTGCTGGTTCGCCGGGTGGACGAAGCAGCTGTGATCGGATCGGCTCTGGTTCAAAAAGCTAAAGGCTCTGGATACAGAAAGATAGCCCTAAACATCTGCCGCCCAGAGACAACTGTCCGGGGTTGGATCAGGCGTTTTGGAGAGAAGTCAGAGATGCTGGCAAAACACTTCGTAGGCTGGGCACTGGCTCTGGATCCCACGTTGTCTCTCGTCGTCCCTACAGGTAATGGCTTCAGCGATGCGCTAAGTGCGCTCGGGATCGCCGCTCGTGGCTTAACCATCCGGTTCGGCCCCAAACCCTTATGGTCCCAGATCTCAGCTATGTGCGCTGGAAGGCTTCTTTCCAACACCAACTCACCCTTCCCAATCCCTCCATAATCAGTCATAATTCATTTTGTTGTTATCAGCTACGACAAAAAGGAGAAATTATGACAGCAGATCCACCAGAACAGCAAAAACATCACCGGGCGGAAGACATTGCATTATTTCGTTACGGGATCATTCGCGAAGCTATGGATGAAACCCTTTCTAAGTCAAAGAGGGGACAACTTGTGCGCGAGCTGGCCTCTATGACACATAGAGGTATTGACGGAGTCCCGGTTATGGCGTCGCGCCAGAGTATCGACCGCTGGATCCGCGCCTACAGGAAAGGCGGCTTCAATGCCCTTCATCCCTCCCCCAGACGAGTCGAACCCCGTACTCCAGAGAAGCTGCTTTCCCTGGCTTGTGAGCTGAGAAAGGAAGATCCCTTTAGAACAGCAGCCCATATAGCCCAGATCATAAGAACTGAAAACGGGTGGTCACCCCATGAAAGAACCCTGCAGCGCCACTTCAAGGCTTTGGGGTTCACCAGAGCCCAGCTGACCGGCCAGAACATTGCATTCGGACGATTCGAGGCAGACTATCCTAACGAGCTCTGGGTGGGAGATGCACTACATGGCCCGGTAATTGCCGGCAAGAAGGCGATCCTGTTCTGTTTTTGTGATGATCATTCCCGATTGGTGACAGCCCACCGCTGGACGTATTCAGAAGACACCCTTTCAGCACAGGCGGCACTGAGACGTGGAATTCTCTCGAGAGGGATACCTGGTACCATCTATTTGGACAACGGGAGTCCGTTCGTCTCCCGCCACCTGCTGAGGGCTTTAGCGGTTCTCGGAATTCGCCTTGTCCATTCTAAACCTGGACGTCCTCAGGGCCGTGGAAAGATTGAGAGGTTTTTCAGGACAGTAAGAGAGCAGTTCCTGATCGAGGTATCCCATTCCGACATCTCTTCTCTCGAAGTTCTGGAAGAACGCTTCCAGGGGTGGGTGGAGCAGGTCTACCACAACCACATACACTCAGAGACCGGCCAGACGCCGCTCGAGCGGTTCTCCATCCTGCCCAAGATTCCAGAGCTTGCTCTTGTGCGCGAGGCGTTTCTGTTCTCTGAAACCAGAACCGTTACAAAAACTGCAACTGTTTCCCTCTATGGCAATGACTACGAAGTGGACCAGGCGCTCATAGCCAGGCGGATAGAGCTGGTCTTTGACCCATTCGATCTCTCCCTGATCAATGTGCGCTACATGGATAGAGACTTTGGCACAGCTGTTCCTCACAAGATCTCCCGTCACTCCCACCCAATGGTCGTATCTCAGCCGCCGGAAACCATTCAACCAAGTGGAATCGACTATCTAGCTCTGATCGATAAACAGCACAGGAAATCCCTTGGAGATCTGATCGGCTACAGGGAGCTAAACCCAGAGGAGGAGGAATGAGCATAGACCAGATACGTCCCCATTTTGGATTTTCAAAGATGCCATTTTCAAAAGACATATCCCCTTCTGATCTCCATGGCCACCAAGGACACCTTGAAGCAGTTGCTCGGATCGGCTTTTTGATCGCTGAATCAGCCATTGGGGTGATAACCGGAGAGGTGGGATCTGGAAAGACAGTGGCAGTTAGAAAAGCGGTGTCAACGCTCGAGCCATCGAGACACAGTGTCATCTATTGTGCCAATCCCGCACTTGGAACCAAAGGCGTCTACTATGAGATTGTCTCTCGCTTGGGCGAACGTCCCTGTTTTTACAGAGCATCACTTATCCCTCAAGCGATCTCGCTACTTTGCGCTGAGTCTGACAAGGGGC
>JAJZIP010000341.1 GCA_021810525.1 Actinomycetes bacterium
GCAAGCGAAAAGGCGGCATCAAAGCAAGAAGGCTCATCGCCGCCACCTCCGACATCTACCGCGCCGAGCTTCTTGGACTCAGATGACGTTCATGCGATTGCCCTGCCGTTACGCCCCCCACGAGTCAAATGTCAATGCAGAACTGTTATCATTAGAGTTGCCTCATGTGATGGACTAGGAACGGAGCCGATCGTCGCAGGTTCCGCCGCAACCATCAGGGCGAAGGTATCTTGGGAAGGCGACGATGCCGCTTGACTGGGACTGCCACCGGCACAGCCGAGGGTAATGAACAGTACGCTCCCAGCAATCAGAATAGATGTAAGATTTCGAATCATCCTTGATTTTGTGAATCTCCTTCGCCTTTCCTGGCACCACGCTAGTCCCGCGATGCCTCCCGGAAGCCATAAGAGAAACGCCACCGGAATGAAGTCAGATGATGGCGAGACCGGCGTCATTAAAGATGGTCCGCGGAGTTCTGCCCCATATGTCGCAACGGTAAGGTTAATATTTATAGGTTTATCGTCCCCCGAAAGCGAAATCGTCTTTACTGGCACAGTATTGAGAGTGAATACGCATAATGCGTTGGACGGAAGATTCAAACATTGTAAGTCGAGGGCTCCACTGTAGCCAAGAGATGGTGTGATCGTAAAAGCAGAATTCCCGCTTTGGCCTTGGACCAGGGTAAGACTAGTTGGATTTATGGCCACTGTATAGCTGGACGACGGTAGGACTGTCACCTCGATAGTTCCGAGGGAGGCAGCATACTCGGCACTTGCAGCATAGCTGGCCGTGACCATGTCGGTTCCGTCGGGCAGCGCGGTAGTGTTGACTCTAGCCACCCCGCTCGCGTCCAAGGTCGCAGATCCTAGCACCGCGGCGCCGGTTGAAAACGTCACCGTTCCCATTGGAATACCCTGGCCGGATTGAACGACAGCAGACAAAAGCACACTGCTTCCAGACGTCACCTGTGTTGGTGAAGCCGTTACAGTCAAGTTGGTCGCGATTGGCGAGGGTGCGAGGACGGTGACCGAGACCGTTCCGGTGGATGCGGAGTAATCGGCATTTGCAGCATAGCTGGCCGTAACGGTGTTGGTTCCGACTGGCAGGTTGGTGGTGCTGACTGTAGCCAATCCGGTCGCGTTCAGGTTCGCAGACCCTAGCACAGTGGTAGCGGTTGAAAACGTCACCGTTCCCGTTGGAATACCCTGGCCCGCTTGAACGACAACAGACAAAAGCACACTGCTTCCAGACGTCGCTTGTGTTGGTGAAGCCGTTACAGTCAAGTTGGTCGCGATTGGCGAAGGTGCAAGGACAGTGACCGAGACCGTTCCGGTGGATGCAACATAATCGGCATTTGCAGCATAGCTGGCCGTGACCGTGTCGGTTCCGACTGGCAGCGCGGTGGTGTTGACTCTAGCCACCCCGCTCGCGTCCAAGGTCGCAGATCCTAGCACCGCGGCGCCGGTTGAAAACATCACCGTTCCCGTTGGAATACCCTGGCCGGATTGGACGGTGGCAGAAAGTGCTACGCTGGTTCCAGAAGTTGTCTGGGTTGGCGAAGCCACCACAGTCAAGTTGGTCGCGATTGAGAGACTTGTTCCAACAAAGGAAATTGCTTGCTGGGCATTCGTTACGTTCAGAGAATCATCTGTAATCGTGGCAGCCTCGTCGAGAGAGCCAATGCCGGTGGGTCGAAAAGAATATGTGAGGGTACACGAATCACCAGATGCCAGAGACTGACCGATACCTCCTGCTGCGGTGCATGAGCCTCCGTTTTGAAGCGGGTAGTCTGGCGGGTCGCTCAGCCCGCTTATCGTCAGCGTGTCATTGCCGATGTTCTCTATGCGAGCTTCTTGAGAGGCACTTGTTTCGCCGATGAGAAGAGATGGAAAGCTCACGACCGTGCTGGCCTCTATTTTGTCAACAAGACCGCTCCCGAATTCCACAACGTACACATTTCCTCTGCCATCGACAGCTAAATCGATCGGCTCCTGAAGCGCGGCGCTTGTAGCAGGTTGTGAGTTAGTGCTCGATGCAACGCTGCCTCCACCGGCAACGGCCATAATTTTTCCAGATGAGGCATCTATTTTGTCGATTAGATTATTCCCAGTGTCCGCGATATAGAGATTGGCAGCTCCGTCTACCGTCACGCCATACGGACCAGCTATCTCTGCGTCTGCAGCCGGCGTGGGTGTCATGCTTGGAACCATGCTCCCGCCGCCCGCTACCGCACGTAGTTGTCCGGATTCGGAATCTATCTTTTCAATCAAACCGTTACCAAAATCCGCAACATAGACATTTTGCAAAGTGTCAACCGCTAGGCCATAGGGAGTAAGTGACGCGTTGGTAGCCGCGATTGGTGTTGTCTCTGGAACCATATAGCCCCCCCCGGCAATCACTTTGAGCTGATCGTCAGAAAGCGACAGCTTCTCGACTACGTTATTTCCACTATCTCCGATATACAGATTTCCTAAATCATCTATCGCTAGACCATACGGAAAGAACAGCATGGCATCGGTGCCCGGC
>JAJZIP010000067.1:0-12430 GCA_021810525.1 Actinomycetes bacterium
AACTCGCCATGGGCCAGTTGCACATCCAGTAACCAATTATCCAAATCGGCTGGCTGAGGTCCTTCTCGGTAGAGCAGGAATTTCTGTTCTGGCTGTTCCCGCAGAATCTTGTGTTTGACGACGAATTCGTTGTTGTGCAACTCAAGCTTCACAATGTCCGGAAACTGGAGTGACTCGAAGTCGTCTCGCAACTCCTTCTTGGCGTTGTACCAGAAGACGATCCGGTGCCGGTCAAAAAGCCTGGTTAGAGCCTGGGCGATACGGCTGCTCATGGCTCAATCCCTTCCATCAGAGCAGCAATATCCTCGGGCGGCGGAAGCTGACCTCTCAGTTCCTTGGGCAAGGTCTTGGTGATTTCATAGGTTGCCACCCCAATCGGCTTTTTGGCATCATGCAGGGCATATTCAACAATCGTACGACTTTTCTCCTTGCAAAGGATGATGCCAATAGAGGGATTTTCATCTTCCTGCCGAATCTGCTTGTCCAGTGCCGTCAGATAAAACTGCATCTTGCCGATAAACTCCGGCTGAAATTCACCGACTTTCAGCTCGATGGCCACCAAGCAACGCAGACGGCGATGAAACAACAAAAGATCTATGAAAAATTCCTTTCCATCAACTTCTAGTCGGTATTGGCTTCCCATAAAAGCGAACATGCCACCCATGGTCCGTAGGAAGTCCTCAACCCTGGTAATCAACGCCCGTTCTAGCTCTCGCTCACTGTGCGCTTGCCCCAGCTCCAGAAAATCGAAGATATATTCATCTTTCATTGACAGCTTGGCCTGAGCGCGCAACTCCGGTGTGAGCGTCTTGTCGAAATTGGTCTGGCCCAACAAGGACTTTTCGTAACTTTGATTGGAGATCTGGTGGGTCAGGACGTTTTTAGACCAGCCAAACTTGCGCGTCATGCGGATATAGAACTCCCGCTCCAATGGTTCTACGCAACGCTCAAGGATAACGATGTTATGGCTCCAGCCAATTTCTCGCACCAGCGGTGCGAGTTTTTCAATCCCCTGGTAAGCTTCAAAGAAAGCCTTCATTCGCCATAGGTTGGATGCGGAAAAGCCACCTACACCGGGAAATTCTCGCTGTAGATCACCTGCCAGCTGCTGCACGATGGCCCTGCCCCAGGTTTCACCGGCCTGCCGCTCAACGATCATCTGACCAATGTCCCAGTACAGGCCAACCAGCTCTGCGTTAACCACCTTGAGTGCTGCATATTGAGCCGAGCGGACTCGTTCTTTGACAGCGCCCAATAGCTTGGCATAGTCCGGTTCCACTGGAGCCGGATTTTGTGGATTGCTTGCGTTATTCGGCATCAATCCTCCTGGGAATCCATCCCCGAAATGTTTTTCAAGGCCGCACCGAATTTCGGGTAGTTGACTTTCACACCGTCATCGAGGTCAATCTCCACTTGCTTGGTAGCCAGCGGATAGAGAACTTCTCGCTCATACTCCTCCAGTTCGGCAATCACCTTGGTGATCTTCTCGATCTCCCTCAGGGCCTTGGTCTTCTCGGTCGGTGAAGCACTGGCACTGATGCTCACCGCCTCCAGATGGTTCTTGTGGGAGATATACTTGGTAATGAATTCACGCAGGTAGTTGTTCAAGACCACACTGACTATATCCGGGCGGTAGCGGTGCATGTAAATCAGGGCGTTGAAGCTGCCCTTGGGGCTAGAGAACAGCCAATAGATGGGGCGCTTCTTGTAGCGCTTCACATGGTCAGAGTAAAACTCTCCGAGGAAGTAGTCGCGGATGGTGTAGTTGCGTTTTTTCTTGATATTCAGCGCCTGCTCAACAAACTGGAGGTTTTCCTCGTAGTGGTCCTCTCCAAAGGCCACCCGCAGGAACTTGAGAAAGAGCTCGGCAATATCATTAACAAACCAGTCGCCATTAAGCATCGGGATAACATTGTCATTAACAGCACGGTAACTGGGTTCAGGGATCTGCCGCAAATAATCTTCGATCGTCTCGCCCTGGTTGGCCAGAATCAAACCCGGCTTGTCCAGTGCATAGCGACCGAACATGCAGCCAACGGCATAGGAGACCAGCTCGCGCATGGTGTCGGCCAGCAACAGCGCCTCCAGTTCCTCTTCGCTCTTATCCTTGCCATAGCGGTAGTGCGGATTGCAGGTCAGGGTGATCTCATTCAGCGGCACATCGGGCTCTAGCTCATCTTGCAGACCATAGGCTTCGATGAAGATGCGGTTGTTCTCTTCCTCTAGCTGCTTCATCTCCAGCGTGATCTCCCGCCAGTGGGCACGGAGATGCTGGTAAGTGGCCTTTAGGGTTGGTTGGCGGAAAGAGGGATTTAGTAAAGGCAGCTCAGGGAAATCCCAAGAGGTTTCGTAGGAGTCCCAGTCAGATTTCGATAATGAAACTAACCGTGATGCATGGTGAGAAGCACTCGAATCAACTTCTAGAACAGGAAGTTTTCCGACATCACCTATCTGAAAATGGAATGATGAGTTTATAAGAGACAGGAAATAGTTAAAGATCCGAGTATTGCTAAAGGCGAGTAAGATCATTTGCTTTTCTCTGGGTGGATAAAAACAGTGCCCAGATATGTCATGAAATGTGTCGTCAGGTACAAATCTCGCGCTAAAAAAACCAGATGTAAGGTCCGTCCATGTACACTTTGCCTCTTTGAGCTTTGATTCTGAAAGCACTGTGGCGTTTGGCTGTTGTTTAATAAATTGTGGATCCTTGTTATATCTTAAAAGGTATTCCAAATTCCCATACCACCTCCTAAAAGATCCACCTTTAAGATATTTAATCCATTTCGGAGGCATCTCTTCTTCCTTAAACTCGAGAAACGGCACCTCAAACCATAATCTTAAGTATTTGTCATTGTTTGATGTCTGCATTCCAACCTTTGGAAAACCGACCTTAACAAAAGGCGTGCCTTGTGTAAAAGCTATCCGGACTTTCTCACTGACCCAATACGCAATCGGACTACCTGGTATTTTTTTGAAATCAGAAGCAGAAGATCGAAAAAAATATTTATCCATGCCTTGATCTTCCTTCTTTGCCTTGGTGTTACTCATCGTTGCTCTCCAAATTTTGTTCTTGCATCTTAGTACTGATCTGCTGCCAGTCATCTGCAATCGCTTTCCAATCCACTGTCCGCTCGACCGCTTGGCCATCGGTGTTTTTCCCTGACCACACTGCCCAAAAATCCGGATCGTCTGATTTTGGGCGGTGATGCTCTGGCAGCGCATTCATCTGAACCAATACAGGTAATTCTGATGCCCAACCCAGCAGGATTGCGTGGCGAGATGGCAGAGAAGGCAAATCGCGTAACAAGCCGCGCAGATTATCTGGAACCAGCTTGTGGATCAACTCCTGATCCCGATCGTTACTGATGCGGTGCAGAAGATAGCTGTTGCATTGAGATAGGACAGTGGGTGAAAGCTCGCTTGGACGCTGCGAAGATAACACCAGACCTAACCCAAATTTTCGACCTTCGCGGGCGATCTTCTCGAACACCTGGCAGCAGATTGCGGCTGAGTTCTGGTTTTCCATGTCGTCCTTGTAGCGCTTGATGAATGTGTGCGCCTCCTCCATCACCAGCACAGTGGGAAGTGTTTTACCGTGGTGCAATTTGCGGTAGCGTTGAAGAGCTTCCAGCGTCATGCGGGCGATCACTGCCGTAATAATGTGCACCACTTCAGCAGGTACCAGCGAGAGGTCGATAACCGTGACAGTCCCATTGGATGCTTGATTGTCGCCGATGTAATTGCGCAACCAGTCGTCCAATGTCAGGTCTTGGGCAGAGCCCGTAACAGTCTTCATGCGGCTGTCCGACAACAGGGTGCGGATCCGCATTTGCATGGTCTCGATATACTCAGAGACACCAAGCAATTCCGCCACGGATTCCACGCTTCGGAGGAGCTGATCTCCACTGAATGGGCGCGGCACGTCGGCGTCGATAGGTAGGATATCGGTGTCGCTTCCGCCAAAAGTGGCGTGCGCTTTCTGAATCAACGACAACAGTTCGTCAATTTCACCGCGCGTAAAATCGTAGGTTGGGTGTTGACCTCCGCGAGCATTTATCAAGGAAGTAAGATTGTCACGAACGGCATTGAGCATCGTCTTTTCTTCGCTCGTGAACATGTCCTGATCGCCCAATCCTTCCTGCCACTTCTTGAGCTTCTCAAAGAACCCCTTGGGCTGGGGAAACCTACCCCATGGACTTCCGGCATTACGTTCCAGCTGTAAGATGCTGACTAAGGTACGCAGAAAGCGCCGCATCTCGTGGCTGGACGAAACCGTGGCGGTAAACACTCCGTCACGGACAGACCGTAGCGCGTGTACAAGGGTTGGGCGCTGGGTCTTGATGCTGGCCTGTGTGATGGCACCCCACTCGGCACTATTCCAGAACCACAGAGGTACTTGAAGTTGTTCCACCTCCTTACTGGGTTCAACGGCATAAACACGAACATCGCCTAATCCACCAAAGACCTTTGCATACTCACCATTCGGATCAAGTACGATAAAGCGCGCGTTAGGTTTTGCTCCTCGCTGTTTTTGAGCCGCTTCCAGAGACCATCGGATCAACCCCGCAACCGAACAGGATTTGCCGCTACCGGTATTGCCCAGAACCGCCAGATGGCGCCCAAACAGGCGATCCGGATCGACTCTGACCTCAGCATTGGCAGCCAACGGGCTGCAGCCGATCATCACATGGCGGTTGTCGCCAGATTCGACAATGGCACGTAGCTGGTTTTGCGTGGGCAACAGCACGGCATCGCCAACGGTAGGATAGCTTTCGACGCCGCGCCGGAACCGAAAGCAATCATTGCCCTTGGTGTCCTTGCCCTCATAGGCCAGAACTCCCAGGGGGTTGAGGCTCATCTTGCGTAAGGGATAGGGCAAATCCACCAGACCAAAGTCCTGCATGCCCTTTCGTTTCGGGTATTGCGAACGCTCAATGGTGATCCACTCGACCTGAGCAACTAGGTACCCATCGTCACTTGGGATCAGCACATAGCCATTGATGCGAGGAAAGGGGCGCGGTGTGCCGGTATTGAGCGCCACACCGTCGGGAGCCTCGATGTCAAGTAGGACCTTTATTTCGTCGGGCGAAACGAAATCAATGGTACCGATACGCAGAGAGTCGGCATAGGCAAGGGGCAACACGCTCATACCGAATCGCTCCCGTAAAAGCCATCCGTTTCTGCCCCCCGACGCATGGCGGAGGCTGGCTCGATGCCCATGCGCTGTTTGAGAAGTTCACTCATTCGGAAGGTGGTCTTATCGATTGCAGCCTTGGGCAGGTAGTGCTCAGTGAGGTTGGTCAGATCCGCCAGTGCCGGGCCGACCAGCAGACTGATCTGCGAGGGGCGGCCCCATTCCTGATAGATTTGCATGATCCTCCCCAACGGATCGTCATACGAAATCACTACCAAATGGGTAGATGGGATGGTGAGCATGTCGCGGATGACGCGGTTGATGTGCTCATCGCCAAAGCTGTACCCGTAAGTCACTAAGGTGCTGTTCGGTCGACAGACGGTGGCAGCGAGATCCCGAAAGAGCTCCACATAGGGGTAATCGGCGGTTTCCCTGTCCTTGGCGGCGTTGGGGTAGATCATCAACTGGTGAGACGTAGCCCCGCCCAAGCCCGGTGCCTGCAAGTAGGGCTCAACGCTGGCAGCACCGAAGGGCAGTCCGAGGCGGCGAACGTCCTTGCCCGTATGAACCCAATCTACCGAGCCATGCAGTTTAGTGAATCGCGCTACTCCTTCTAAATAACGTGGCTCGCCACGAATACCGGGAGGGTTGTAGTGCATGTCTAGATCCATCCGAGAAGAACGGAAGATCGGCATCAGATTACCCAGGAAACGATCCAACAGATGCAGACCGGCCAGCTCCGCCCCGGCCTCGATCAGACGATCATAATTGGTGCTGAAGATATTCAACCGGTCGCGCACTCCGGTGCGGCTAGCAAAACTCATCAGAAAGGTCACCAGGGTGTTGAACGCTTGCTCGCGTTTCTCTTCCTCGGCAGTCGCTATATTAGCTTCACTAGACAAAATCGCATGAGCGAAGGATTGCATTCCGGTTTGCAATTCTTGGCGAAGGACTTTGGCCTCGTTATTCATTTGCAGAATAACAAGACCACGCAGGAGCTCGTTTGCAACGCGAAGTTGATCCTCCAAGTTTCCCTGCTCGCGACCAGACGATTCTGCCGCAAGCCTGGCGGCATCAGTGATTTTGGTCTGGCATTGACTGAACGTCAGAGCGCCCATCCCAGCTGCGCCTTTTCCAGCAGCCAAGTAATGCACGGCATGGGTTAGACCAGACCCGGCCAATAGCGACAGATGCTCTGACTGGAACAGCGAAGTCAGCCAAGGTTCGATGCGGTTACGCAGCTCCTTTTGGCCGAAGGATTCGCCACTAATCCAGGAGGCTTGAGAACCTTCGTGGAGCGTGAACTTATCTTCGTCAACCATGAACTGCAACGGCTTATGGTCATCTCGAACCTTGATGATATTGATCTGTTCTTTTGTCACACTCATTCTCCGCTTCTTGCAGGTATTTGTAGATTTATCATAAACAATATATTATCTATTCTTCGGAGCAAATCATCGTAGGTCATAATGTCGAGCATGTTTGCGTATTTACGCCGAATAATTTCAAAGTCGAAGCGGTGTTCGCTGGTAAAATCATTGTCACGCCCGAGTAAGATCAGCGCCTTTGGGTTGGTAATCTTCAGTTCCAATCCAGGAGGAAGT
Organism: Actinomycetes bacterium; assembly: GCA_021810525.1. Lineage (GTDB taxonomy): Bacteria > Actinomycetota > Acidimicrobiia > Acidimicrobiales > Acidimicrobiaceae > SCQM01. The sequence continues at coordinate 6,739 of JAJZIP010000067.1, forward strand.
TCGCTTCTGCGCTTTTCGTAAATTTCTTTCTCCCCTGCGCGACCCCATTTATTCATGTGAAAAAGGTACTTTTCGGCCTGCATGATGGCCCCGGCCAATTCGATTTTTGGCGTATAACTATTCCGGTATTTTTTGCAAGAAAGCAAAGCACCCGCAAAAGGTTTTTTGACCTCAATGATGTCGGTGTTGCCGTTCACATCGACCAGCAAAAGGTCAATATATAGATTACGTGTCCCGCTGGGACTTGAGTAGAAGTCCTTGATGTGAACATTCTCAAGTACTGCGATGTACCTCGGATAAATAAATAGCAGAAGATCAAGAATTTTTTTCTGCCAGTCTTTTTCTGTGTAACTATCGGAGTCTTCGAGCATTTCTTTCAGTTCATCGCGAATATATTCAAACTTTTGAAGCTCATAATTTGCAACGATGCGTTCCCGGGGTGCGCTAGTGAGGGGGTTCTTGCTGTTCAGGTAATGGTTCAGCTGACCTTCGGCATCCGAGATGGTCCCAAAATAATCTTTCAGCACCCGAGTAATACGGGCTCCCGTGTAATGATTGAGCTCCGTACTGGTTGGGAAGGTTTTCAGCAGTCGCTCAAAGTCAGTCAATGGAATTGCACCCTCATTTTCACCACCAACAACGATGGGCTCGTCAATCAATTTGTCGATTTTACGAAATACAGAAATATCTCGTTGTGCAATGAATATTCCCGGCTTAATCTTCATGGATCTATCGAGCATCAGGTCGTGCTTAATGCCAAGAATTTCCTTATTGATCTTGTAGTAACCCCTACTCAAAGCACCCAACACAAAGATCTTCTCTCCCTCCTCGCCCGCATCATTCGGTGAAAATTGCGATTCGAGATGGTCGCGAGTAAAGGTAAACGTTCGGCGCAGGGTGACCCTGCCTTCCTGTTCCAGTTTGTCATCTAGCCAACGGAGATCGTTGAAGCGGTCAGGTTGATAAATCAGGAGCAGGTTATCGTCTTTCTCAGAAAAATAGATCACTTCACGATCCTTCCAACTCCGTTGTTTTCACTAATGATGATATTGATACCTAGTTAAAACTCGATAGCCTGATTGACTTAACTTTGAAGATTTTGATCTGAAAGTTGGCAATCAAGGAACCCTACTTTGAGCAATGGCTTTGGCCAGTATTTCCATCTTTTCAGCTTCTGAATCACCATCCACTAGCCGAATGTATACGCCTTGATAGTCAGGCTTGTACGCGTTTTCCAAAACAAAGGCGGTAGTTGAAACCACTTCTCCGCCTATACTGTCGAACGCCCCCGCACCGAGATGAACCATTGATAGCAATGTATTCTGTCCCAGAACCCGTGCACGCAGAGCCTCGAAAGATGACAAGAACATCCAACTTTGCATTGTTATCATCGCAACTGTTCCATGCTTCTGAGCAAGATCAAGGTTACGCTCGATGAACATGGCAAATAAGTTAGACTTGCTGGTGGGGTATTTGTCCTTTGCCCACGCAGCCAACCTCCCGTTCATCCCCTTGCTCCCCATATACGGCGGATTGGCAATCACCACATGGTATTTCGGGCTCAGGTAATCGGCCTGCTGAAGTAATTGCAGCACCTTTTGATGGGTTATGCTGATAAACAGTTGCCTGGAAAAATTCTTCGACTTAAGGATCATGAGCATACCGTCCACGTCGGTGATATCGGGACGAATTAGAGAGCCGAAGTTGTCGGCCTCTTCGAACTGGTGAAGGGTGGTTTGCAACGGGGCAGTGAACAGGTCGCGCCCAACAAAATCCATGTAGTTTTTTAACTCGCCTTCGTCGAAGTGGACATTCTCCAGCACGCAGATGTTCGGCTTGATCCCTTTAGTGAAGAACCGGCGCTGCTTGGCGCGGGATTTCATGGTCAGCGCAAAGGCGGCCAGCTCCCCGGCGCGTTCGTCGATCTCGATGCCAAAAAGGTTATGGGTGAGGATCTTCTCCGGGATCTCGGCAGGCTCATAGCCTTCCTCCTCGTATATGGCATGAAGCAGGTCGAAGGCATAGGTGAGCATGTGTCCCGAACCGCAGGCTGGATCGCAAATCTTGATCTCCTCCGGCTTGTCAATGCGCAGAAAATCCTCCTCGTCCTGTTCGGGTTTGATGTAGTAGTCCATCTGTTCGACCAGCTTTGAGCCTGGGCGGTTGAGTAACCACAGGCGGCCAAGGGAGTTTTCCACCAGATAGCGTACGATCCAGTGTGGGGTAAAAAGCTGGGTGGCTGCGGGAATGTTCTCGGGGGTGATTTTCTTATTCTTTTTCACGCCATCGAACACCTCCTCCTTCTTCTCGGAAATATAGAACTGGTAAAGCCAGCCAATCACCTCCACATCCTTGCAGGCATCCGGGGTCATCGCCTCGCGGGTATAAGCGAGGATGGAGTTGCCCGAGAGCAGGTCGTCGGGCATCAACAGTTCTGTGTAGTCTTTGATGCGCTGGAACAGGAACGGCATCGCATTGTTCCAGAAATTGCAGGCAGAGACCACCAATAGGCGATAAGCCTCGCCCTGTGGATCCCGGCTAGGCGCTTTGCCATCGAGCAGGGCAAAGATCTGCTGCCGGACCTTGTCATGCACCATCTCCTCATCGATGTGGCCCATTTTGGCTTCGGCCAGAATCTCAGGCTGGAACTTTCCGGGGTCGGCTGGTGAGACAATGTTTACGCGGTTATATCGGTTCACATCCATGAAGCGCAGAGCGCAGAAGCGGTTAAACCAGATGTAAGCCACCCGGTCGATGACCTGTTCAGCTCCGTGGCCATTGATTTCTCCTTCCAATTGTTTGATGGCCTCGGCACTTTCACGTCGAGCGGTGCTGTTCTTATCCAGCACCAGTTTCAACTTAACGGAGACCTGGTCCATCAGGTTACACCGGGCGAATTGAGCGAATTTCTTGAGTTTGGCTGTTTCCATACTATTTAGGGCCCTCCGACTGCGGCAAGGACGAAGTGTTTGACCGGCACTTCGAAAGGTTTCTCATTTCAAAATGCTTGATCATATTTGAATCCTTTTCCCTTTGTGTATTTCTTCAAGGAGCGCTTCGCGCATGGATTCCAGGTAGCGCTCCACATCGGTTTCATCGGCCAGCCAAGGTTTATTGAAAGATACCTTTACCAAACGACTGGGCACATATTCGATACGCGGTCCCGGTTTGTCCGGTGGTATGGGGTTCGACCCTTTATTTGGGGTCACGGCTCCTCCGGAATCCGAATCAGGCTTAACCTTTGGTGCCGGATGCGCCCAGGATGTCATTTGCGAAAGCAAACGCTGATAGTCACTTTCCTCAAAACGGCGCAAGGTATCGCGGATGACAGCTATTAGCTTCTGATGCTCAATGGTGGCATTGAATTCGTTGAACGCATGGGTAATCTGGCCTTGCTGATCGCTGTTCATTTCGTTAAATTCAGCCATATTTTCGATACGGCCTTTAAGGGCTGCCACCGTTTTCTTAGCTTTGGCAATCTCAGCTTCAATTTGGGCCGAAACTTTCTTCTCCAGGGTTTCAACGTGCGTCTTGACCTGCTGCATGCGATTACCTTTGAAGCAATCGGGATCGCTCAGAGTGGCAACCACCTGAGCGGCTTCATCTCCTTCGATATAGACAAAGTTGGGATTCTGAGTTTGAACGAACTTGGCAGCGTTATCGAAGATGCCTTTCAGCGGACCATTCATGAATTTATGGAGAGGGTCAATGATTCCGTCCTTCATGTTAAGCAGGGCGTCTTCCTGAAGAGGGAGTTCCGTCAGATACCAGGTATAGGGCTTGCCAGACATCTCCTTTAACTTATGAAGTACCGGTGTCAGAGCATTTAGAAACGGATATTGGGATGTCTGCGCCGCCCACACGCTAATCTTATTTATGAGATTCTGGAGCTCATTGCCCATTTCCTTTCCAAGCGCCTTTGGTTCATTGGCGCGTGGCGGGGCATCGAAGAAATCCTCAAAGAGTTTCTTGAGGATTCGGAGCTGTGACGTGGTAAATTCGATTTGAGGGTCCAATACCACATTGCCATGGTTATGGGTGTTGCGGAGCGCCTGTTCAAGCTCATTGTCTTCAAGTAGGTTGCCATCCACGCGGACTTCGACCTTCCCACGCGCGCAGAGCTTTGCCAGCGTGCAAAGCACGCCTGCAAAATACCATCCATACGGCTTTCGCTCGAATTTTTCCAACAGGCTTTTCAACGTAGTCCGCACGCCACCCCGTTCATTGCTCTGAATGATTCCCAAAATCTCCTGCTCGGACTCAGCCAATGGGGTAGCATCATTTCCGAAAAGCGTGCCATCCTTGTTGTGAAGGATAGACTTGATCATCTCCTCTGTGTAATTAATGCCGAGCAGCATCCGAAGGTTCGGATAGGCCCGAGAAATGAGCTCATGAAATCCGTTCAGCACCCGGCTCTGTGCATCATCGGAAGCGATGTCGATATTGGCTCCTGCCACGAACAACTTGGACTTGCCCATCAGATTTTCAATACGCTGCTGCAAATCGGCATATCGTTCCCTGTTCTGGGAACCTTTGTCGGACAGGATCCGTTTCACCGTCTCCGGCTGTGTGATCGAGGGATTCTGCCGAATGTACTTTTCAGTGCGTTTGCACATCACCAGGTCACGCATCAATCGTTCGTCGGCTGGCAGCACGACAAATAACTCATCGGACTTATACGTTGAGTTATTTCGCAACATCTGCTCATTTTCAGAGTAATCGTGGAAAGGGCTGATAACGTGAATGGCCAGTTCGTATTCTCGCCCGTACAATCGATCGTCGAGCTTTCTCGAAAATGGGTAATCCTGGCCATTCCTAGCGTAGCGAATTTTTTTGTGTTTGATGATGCTGTCGAAAACGATTTCTGCCAGCTCGGCGGCAACATCTTGCGACTCCACCTCGGTGTTTTTGATTTCCTCTTCTACGTCCTTTTCCTCGTCGGTAAGGTACTCATATAGTTCACCATTACGTTGTATGTATGTTTGCTGCTCCAATAAACTCAATGCTTCTTCGACATGTTTTTTTAACACAGGCAAATCCTGATTGAAGCTGTCGAGCATTAGGACGCATAAATTACGAACGGTTGTCTTGAATTCCTTGACGTACTTGACCAGAAAAAGTGTTTTCAATAATCGGATCGCAAAGGGAGCATCCAGATGGTTTTCAGCCTGGATAATGGCCCGTTGAATGTTTGATTTCAACGCAGTACGAATCCCTTCGAACATCAGGTCAAAGGTCGCCAGCTGACCGATTTCATGATTTCCGATCTTGATCGCAACCTGTTGGAACACACCCAACATCGAACGTTCGCCCACCGAGCTATGTCTCCCCTCAAAGGCATTATGCTGCGACAAATTCTGAATGGCCGCCTGGAACAAAGCGAACTGGTAAGGAATAAAGGGATAGCTGTGAATGAAATGATCCCGGTCCTGAAAATTTCGATAGGTTTGCGAACCATCGGCAAAGTCAAATAATGTCTTAAAGTTGTTGGACTGCGCGTGATAGACCTCTGACAACAGTCGAACACCTTCTTCCGTTTTCATAAGCAACCGCTTCTGAATAACCTCCGCCACATCGGCGCTTGTCAATTTCATGCGGTTAGCAAACCGGGCCTGGATCTTCGAGAAGTCGTTTCCTTGCTGTTTTCCCATCTCGCCGATAACCGTTCCCATGTCTTCCTGAGCAGTCACGA
>JAJZIP010000067.1:12440-15224 GCA_021810525.1 Actinomycetes bacterium
TTCCGATCTCCCATGCGCGACCTCGACATTTGGTGGCTAAACTCTCGGCGATGGTCTGAAGGTTGGTCATCAACTTGACGTTTTCAGCGATGTATTGACCGACTTCATCGACATAGAAGTTCAGGCGGAAATCAGGGGACTGCCGATTGATAAAAGCGCGCACCTGTTCTGCAAAATCTTCGATAGAAACGCGATATTCACTGCGGTATTTGTCCAATATTCCTAAGGCCTGCGCTTCATCATCTCCGGTCACCCGAGCATAAGCTTTGGCAATGCTTTTCCCCTCGAGCAGGGCTTGTTCGCGACCTTTCTGCCAAATCTTGCCTGCGATGGATTCATACTCCGATTTGAATTGCTCATAGTAGCCACGGCTATCCAAGTCACGCTCGAATTGTGCAATGTGCCCTTGCTTACCGTAGTAACCACACATTTCGTCAAAAACCTTAACAAAAACGGCAAGTAGCGCATCAATCTGAGTCTTGCTGATGACGTCTGCTTTCTGGTCGATGTTGAACAGAATGCTTTTCGATGGGATAGCGACCGCTCGCTTGAGATCGCCGCGCAGGATTTCATTGTCTCCACATTTAGGCAAAAACAGGTCAAGAACAGAAACCCCCTCGATCTGTCGGTTTTCGAGCAAAAATGCAAGCATTTTCAAAAGATGCGACTTGCCGGACCCAAAGAAACCGGAAACCCAGACACCATTGGCCTTTTCATAATTATTGTAGGCATCCAGAAAGGATTCAAGCCGCTTCTCCACTTCATTAGTCAAAACGTATTCTTCAATCTCGAGGAAAAGACTCGCTTCATCGTCAGCTTTGATGACCCCCTCAATCGGACGGTCCACTGGCTTATTAAAAATGTTCTTAAGAATCATCGCTGTCCCCTCGTTTATACTTCACAGTGAAAAATGTTGAATGCCCGATAATACTTGTCGTCATGTAATTTTCCGAAGAGAACAAGCGATGATCCGAACTCCAAGGAGTGGGTATATGCTCCCGGAAAAAACATGACGGTTGGCCTTTCTTTCGCCGTGCTCTGCAAATTGTTCAAAACGTTGTGCGAACGAATATAGGGAAACACCTCACCAACCCCAGACAGAAAAAGAACCTCAAATTCCGCGCGTGCAAGCTTGGCTGCGATGGCAGGAACTAAATGCGCTTCCGGGTCAAGCACACCTTGCAATAACTCCTTAAGCTCTTCTTTGGAAACAGAAACCTCCATCTCGCGAATCTGATCCCAGATTTCGCGCTCTTTAAGGATTTCTATCGAAAGGTCATATAGATTAATCTCCAGAATCCGAACACCGGCCTGCTCAAGGCGATTGACCAGCTGATGCCGGAGTCGTTCCATTTCAACGGACTCTTCTGGCTTGAAGGGACAGATGAAGAATGGAACCTCGTTACCAAGACCTTGCTTATTGAGAAAACGCTGACCCGAGATCACGGAAAAGAGATGCTGAAATCTATCTTGCATTGGCATCCTGGCAATATCTGGTGTCACTTCTTCATCCCCTTTACATCGGACTCAAATACAGGAAAGTACAAAACATCCTCGCGATTACCGTGCTGGATCAGTTCAAACAATTTCGAGGTAAGCATGGCAGCGTTTATTATGTTATTGGCTGTTAAGAGGTCTGCCTCACGAAGTATTCTGAACAGGACCTGTCGCAATTTGCCTCTTGTTGCTGGGGTAATCCCATCTAGCTCCAAATGCCATTCGGATTTCCGGTTAAAGAAGGAATCGAAATCCTCATAAGTCAAACTAGATTTCAAAGTAATAAAGCCCTCTCGAAGCACTTCAACAGCAAAATCAGAGATAAATTTGTACCGACGGCAAACGGCAAGCCATAGGATATAACCTTGCTCTTGATGTGTTCCGCTAACAAGGAATCTGAGTTCCGTAGAACTCAGGGTTTTCAGGCGAGAGACAATCTCGCGGTAAACGCGATTAAGCGAATTCAACGTTCGGGCTTGAAGTAAATTATCTGCGACGACCCTATCTCGAACAGAGTTCCAGTCACCATGATCAAAGTAAAGCCCAGCGAGCTTCACCGATTCTCGGTGAAAAAGGCTCCCTGATGTAAAAGACATGATGTATTTGTCATCACTCATTCAAGGTCCATAATGTTTAATCCGAGTAAAAGGGACTTGTGGTCGTCCGTATCCACCTCAGTTTCATGAAAATTGTGTGATTTTAAAATTTCCACTCCAACCTTTCGGGCCGACTCAATAAGAGCATGGTCGGACAAAATACGGTTCACAGTTTCCGATTGAAGAGCAGATTTGAAATCGGTCAAGACGTGTTCATCGATTTCATTGGAGAAAAGTACACTTGTATTGAGTCGACCCTCGTCGGTGCATAAGGAGTCACTCGACTCCAAGGAAAACGGTCTGAGTTAACAAAGGCGCGTCGGGCTCCTTCAGACGACTTTGTAACTTCAACCATCCATCAAGGGTCCAGTAATTCATAAGGGCGAACACAGCTGGTGCTGTAATGTTTATCACATAAAGCATTTCATCAACGTGTTCACGATTCTCTTACGAATTAGTGATAGGATCAAATTTCTTTCCTTCCCAATGAAAAGAGGCTGGACTATAAATATTTAGGAGAGTCCGAACAACGTCGAAAACTCAATCCCAAGATCCAACTATTTCGTTAGACTAGGCCTTTCCACATTTGGAACATTTTTTAGGGATTTTCCTGAAAGTCACGGAGTGAGAACCGCAACGATCACACTGAAAGGGCTTTTTTGTTATGTCGACCATCACAATATCCTGGCAG